>JAAXHR010000133.1 GCA_012270805.1 Dehalococcoidia bacterium | reverse complement strand
TGTTCTAAAACCAAGACGATGACCAAGATGATGAGCAACCCGGGAAGGATGTTCCACGCATCGACGAACCGCATGACGATGTCATCTATAATCCCCCCAAAATAACCCGAAACCAGCCCGATCGTTGTTCCTACGATGATGCCCGTTCCGACCGCTGCGATGACCACTAGAACCGTGATGCGCGCCCCAGCAATGATCTTGCTTAAGATGTCGCGCCCTAGCGCGTCGGTTCCCAGGAAGTAAGAGATGGAAGCATTTTCATCTTCCATCCAAAACGGAGGGGTATGGCGAACCCTAAGATCCGCTCTTTCGGGATTGTGCGGGAGAATCCACGCCTCCGCGACCGCTGTGAAGAGAAGCAGCGCGATGATGAATGCCGGTATGACCGGATAGCGACGCAGAAACTCGAGCGGCGATAGACGTCGCCTTTGAACGGTTACTGCGCCAGAAACCTGGCTGTCAGTCCCGCTATCTGTTACCGCAGTAGTGATACAGGTTCTCCTAGTTGTACTTGATTCGTGGGTCCAACAAAGCGTAGACGATGTCCAGCGACAAGATCATGACCACAAACGCTGCGCCGTAGATGATCGCCAACCCGGCAAGCAACGGGTAATCCGTTGCCCACAGCGCATCGATCGCGAGCCGGCCTAGCCCTGGCCACGCAAACACCGTCTCGATGATGATGGTGCCGTTCAACAATCCGAACAACACGAAGACCGACAAGGTCAACGGTGGGATGATCGCGTTACGGAAGGCATGTTTCCAACGCACCGGAACCTGTGCGACTCCTTTGGCGCGCGCAAATTTGACGAACTCCGAATCCAGTATCTCCAGCATCGCGGTACGAGTGATTCGGAGATAAGATGCCGCCGGGAACCACGCAAGCGCAATTGCAGGCATCACGAAATTCCTTATCGCCAGACCTTCTCCCTTGGTTCCGCTAGGTAACCATCCGAGGTTCACCGCAAACACGAAGATCATCACCAACGCTAACCAGAATATCGGTACAGACTGCCCGAATAGGGCGAAACCGCGTAACACGTAGTCTAGAAAATTCCCGCGATTTGTCGCAGAAAACACCCCGAGCGGCACGCCCACCAAAGTTCCCAGAAGCCACGCGATGATTCCCAGTTGAATCGTGTTCGGAGCCTTCTCTCTGATAATCTCCAAAACCCCACGTTGCGTCGTCACGCTGTCGCCGAAATCGCCCGTCAATATATCCCCCATCCAGAGCGCGAACTGAATCGGCACAGGCTTGTCGAGATTCAGCCTTCGTCCCCACTCTTCCCAGACCGCAGGATCTATGCCCAGTGAGTCTTCACCTATGAAGAAATACCTCGGGTCGCCCTTCACCCGCGACAGTGAAAACACGATCAACATCGCGAGCATCAGAGCGATGATCCCTAGGAGCACACGTCTGGCGATAAATTGTCCCATGGTTCGGTAAGCCGTCCGCCGTTTGCTATCTCGACGTTCACCACGAAAGAGCCTAACCTGCTTGGCAACAAGCTAGGCTCTTCCGTTATTGGGGCTTTTAACCCTACTTGATGATTATGTCCTCAAGTGGGTAGATCATGTTGACCGGCGCGGTGTGCATCGCGGCCTTCTTGGGATCCCAACTTATGAGGTCACCGTTGTAGATCGTGTAGACGGGGAATTCGACCGTTGACGGGTCCCAGTGCCAGAACGCTTCGTGGTTGCCGAATTGGACCGCCATCTCGTTGCGCTTCTGGATGTCCTCTTCCCCGAGCATGTCGCCGTAGATCCGCTGGTAGAACGGAATACCTCCGCTCCACATGATGCCACCCGCGAACCACGCTTGGGCTTCACGACCTTTGGCGAAGTGAGCAGGCATTCCACCCTGTTCTCCGTCGTGTACCAAGTGGATGAACGAACGGTCGACGAACGTCGGGTGCCAAGTCGTGAACGGACCGAGGTGGAATTCAACGTCGATGTTCAACGTGTCTTTCCACATCGAAGCGATCGCCTGGTGAGCCTCGCTTGGCTCGTTGCCAGCCCACCATCCAATCGTGAATCCATCGACACCAGCCGCCGCCATCAATTCCTGCGCGCCTTCCGGATCGTACGGCACACACCACGCATCGTCGTGGAGTTGGTCGTTGGCTGAGATCGCCCAGTTGCAGCCTGGCCAGGCGAGGCCGTCGTAGATGCTGTCTGCCAACGCCTGCTTGTCGATCGCCTTTGCCATCGCCCAACGGACTTTCCGACCGTTCTCCATCTCAGGACAGATGCCGGCCGGGTCTGAAGGAACTTCTTCTAGAAGCACATTCCAGTCACAATCCGAACCAGGGAGGTCGTAGAAGCTGACCCAAGGGAACGCCTCCGGGTTCTTCTTCGCTTCCTCGTAGCCCGGGTTGTCGAGCGGCTCACCAGTCTTCGGGTTGGTCCGCTCCAAGAAGTTCGGGTTCATTCCAGCGTGCAGGATCACTGTCTGGAGCAACCGCCTTACGCCGCCGGCCGCTTCCAGTCTAGGTGTGTTCGGCAACGTCACGTGGGTTATCATCGCTTCGCCGCTCTCAAACATCGCGATCCTAGAAGCCTCTTCAGGTACCTCGATTATCCGGGCCGACGCGATGTGTGCGGCCTGGTTGTAGTGCTCGGGCAGAGCATCAAGGAGGATTTTGTCGTTGTCCAGCCACTCTCGGATCTCAAACGGGCCGGTGCCGACGAAGATGTCGCGCATGCCTTCGGGACCGAACTCGTCGTAGATGGTTTTACTGGCGATGCTGTAAGCGTCTCGGAGGTTCGAGAACAGCCAACCTGGAAGCCGGCTGTCGTACTTGATGATCTCCATCTCCGCGGTGTACTTGTCAACCGCAACCGTCTCCCCGTAGCAGCAGGTCAAGTCTCCTCCGACGTCGTGCAAGGTCTCTGGGTTCACGTTTGGGTTGACTGTGTTGGTGCTCCATGCGAAGTCTTCAGCGGTTACCTCGCCCCACCCTTTGTGGAACTGGATGCCGGGGCGCACATGCCAAGTGAAGCTCGAGTAGTCCGGAGCAAGCTCCCACCGCTCGGCGACGGCCGGGATAACCCTGCCATCCGCAGACCATTGAACTGGGGTATCCCAGACGCTGTAGTAGTACTGTTCGTTCGAACACGTAGGCACGCACAACTCTGGTGTGCCGACAGGCAAACCCACGGTCTGCAAAGCCGCCACAAATTCGCCGGACTGTTCAGACGGCATCATCATCGTGTCGGATGGCGCAGTCGTAGCCGTTACCACGACCTCGACTTCCTTCTCCACGACCTTCTCAACCTCAACTTCCTTCTCGACCTCGAC
>JAAXHR010000070.1:917-1132 GCA_012270805.1 Dehalococcoidia bacterium | reverse complement strand
TTGGTCATCGTCTTGGTTTTAGAACAGAGTCTTGAGACTCTGATCATTGTTTTAGCGATTGTTTCGTGGCCGGGCGCTGTCCGGTTGGTGAGAGCAGAGACTCTGTCGCTTAAAAACCGTGAATATGTTGCACTTGCGCGTGTCGCGGGTGCTTCGAATGCGCGGATCATGATCCGGCACATACTTCCTGGTGTCGTGAACATCGTGATCGTGAC
>JAAXHR010000070.1:0-906 GCA_012270805.1 Dehalococcoidia bacterium | reverse complement strand
GGTAACATCATCCTTCTCGAAGCGTCTCTGAGCTACCTCGGCGCCGGCATTCCGCCGCCGGAGCCTTCTTGGGGCAGGATGATTAGCGAGGAGCGTCAATACATCGACGCTGCTTGGTGGACTTCGTTGTTCCCGGGTTTGGTGATCGCGATGGTCGTGATGTCTGGCAACTTCTTAGGCGACTGGTTCCGCGACCGGGTCGACCCAACGTTGCGACAGTTGTAATCTCAGTTCGCGTTGCGCGTCGCATAGAGGCGGCAATCCGCGAATGCCTGCTCGCCCCTGAGCACGTCGAAACAACGTCTGGATTTCGACGCTACGAATCGGTAAATTCACGAAACTCGCAGATCACGCGCGCTTTAGTGTCGTAATTGATATAAGGTTGCTTTACGCCTTGTCGTCCTATGGTTTGCAGATGCGCGCGCATCAGTCCGAAAGGACAGTTGGCGATTAATCGGTGTCAAGAGAACCTCAGCACACAGGAGTGTAGGTGATGAAAATTCTGACCGATAAGTTCAAATATAAGGCAGTAACCGCTGGTTTGCTCTCTATCTTGGCGACCATTGCAGTGTTTGCTGTCGCATGTGGCGGAACGGAGACTGTCATTCAGACCGTCGTGGTTAAGGAACAAGTGCCCGGCGAAACAGTGATCCAAACCGTCGTCGTTGAGAGGGAGGTTCAGGTCGCCGGTGAGACCGTCGTCCAGACCGTAGTCATTGAGAAGGAGGTTCAGGTTGCTGGTGAAACGGTCATCCAGACTGTCGTGGTCGAAAGGGAAGTAGAGGTTGCCGGTCAGACCGTCGTGCAGACCGTCGTAGTTGAGAGGGAAGTGCCAGTCGAGGTGGTGGTGGTTGAGGAAGTTGAGAAGGAGGTCGAAGTCGAGGTCGTTAAAGAGGTCGAGGTCGT
>JAAXHR010000113.1 GCA_012270805.1 Dehalococcoidia bacterium | reverse complement strand
GTGAAATCCTCGCAGCCGAACTGCCGGCCGCCCTATGTTCGCTTTCGTCGGAAGTGGCACCAGAATTCAGGGAGTATTTCCGCGCCAGCACAACCGTAATCAACGCTGCCATTCGTCCCGTCGTCTCGCGCTACTTAGGGAACATTCAGACGCGGGTGCGTCGTTCTGGAGTTACGGGCGAGATGCTCGTGATGCAGAGCAACGGGGGAGTTTTGACTTTCGATGCAGCCATGGATAGGCCCGTGTTCATGGTTGAGTCGGGCCCTGCAGCCGGCGTGATAGTGGCTTCTCAGCTGGGCAAAACCCTCGGGCATGAAAATGTCATATCGTTCGACATGGGCGGTACTACAGCCAAGGCCGGGCTCATCGAACACGGGATGCCGCGGGTGACCAAGGAGTACGAAGTCGGTGGGACTGCGACAACCACGGAACACGGTTCACGGGGTTCCGGCTATCCGATCCGAACGCCAGTGATCGATTTAGTCGAAATCGGTGCAGGCGGCGGATCTATCGCATGGATCGATTCCGGCGGCATTCTCCGGGTCGGACCTCGCAGCGCCGCGGCCGATCCGGGTCCGGTTTGCTATGGGAAAGGCGGTATCGAGCCCACGATCACTGACGCAAATCTGGTCTTGGGCAGAATATCTCCTCACTACTTTCTGGGCGGTGAGATGCGGCTCGATGTGGATGGAGCGCGGCGAGCGATAAAAGAGATGTGTGCCGATCCGTTAGGGATGGATGTGGACAAAGTCGCATTGGGAATCGTGGAGATTGCCAACAGCGCGATGGTCGGCGCGCTTCGAAGGGTATCGGTCCAACGCGGTTACGATCCGAGGGAATTTCTGCTCGTGGCTTTCGGGGGAGCCGGTCCGGTCCATGCCAATCGATTAGCCGCGGAACTAGAGATGCCTACGGTGTTGGTGCCGATGAGTCCGGGAACGACTTCGGCCATGGGACTATTAGTTACTGATATCAAGCACGACTACTCTGTCGCTCTGATCCAGCGCATCGATCGACTCGATTTCCGTTTTGCCAACGCACAGTTTCAACGAATGAGATCTGAGGGACGGACAGCCCTTTCCCGTGAAGGCGTCGCAGACGAAGACACTCGCTTCGTGAAGCAAGCCGACATGCGCTACGTTGGTCAAAGCTACGAGTTGACGATACCGTTGCGGGAAGAGGAATTGGATACGGATCAATTGGATGAGGTTTTGGCGCGATTTCATCAAGAGCATGAGCGATCCTACGGTTTCAATGCGGAGGGAGAACCAGTCGAGTTCGTGGCGTTGCGTTTGAGCGCAGTGGGAGTAATCCCCAAACCGCAATTGCGGAAGGCCAGGCGCGGCGACGGAGATTCGACTGACGCCGTCAAACAATCGAGACCCGTCTATTTCGCCGAAGCTAGTGGACGCGTAGACTGTCCGATTTACGACCGATACAAGCTGGGTTCAGGAGATGAGATCGAAGGACCGGCGATCATCGAAGAGATCGATTCGACAACTGTGCTTCATCCCGGCTATCAAGCAGTTGTCGATGAGTTTGGAAACCTGTGGTTGAGTTCGGAGTGCGTGCCGGCTCAGTCAGTTTAGGCGCCCGGTCGAAAATATAATCTGCTGGCGACGGTTACGATGATTGCGCGTGGGTTTAAATCTTTATTGATAGGGATTATCAGTTTGGCGTTAGCGACATCTGCATTGGTCGGGTGTTCCGATCTCGAAATGCCTACCCCGCGCCCATCTCCCACCGCCGAGTTGCCGACCCCGACCGCAGCACGGCCGGCGTTCGATCCTACGAAGACACCCATTCCGCTTCAGATCATGATTGTTACGGCGACGCCGTTGGTTAAGAGCGATCCTGCGACGACGGTGATGCCAGTGGCTGAGGCATCGGTGGTGAGAGCTACGCCAACACCGTTACCGACCTATACACCTCTGCCTACGCACACTCCAAATCCGACCTGGACGCCGTATCCAACGTGGACGCCAGTGCCGACATGGACACCAGTACCGCCAACAAACACTCAGACGGCCACCGCCACGAGTACGCCGACGGCTACTTTGACCGCAACACCAACCGTCACGGCATCGCCCACATCGATCCCGCCTACGAAAACGCCAACCGCAACACCCACCCACATTGCGACTGCAACTCCTACAAATACGCCAACCCCGACCGCAGTTCCGACCAGCACGGAAACGCCCACACATACTCCGACTGCAGTTCCGACCGACACACCTACGGCGACAGCCACTCCGACACCCACGTCGACTTACACCCCCACACCTACGCCGACCGCTACTGCTACGCCAACGCCAACATCGACATCAACACCTACGTACACACCGTCTCCCACTGCGACTCCCGGGCAACAGGTTTATACGACTGAGGAACTGGCGGCTTTTGCACGCCCAAGCGTTGTTTATGTGCGTGCTACTGGGGGGTCAGGCACTGGATGGGTTTACAAGACCGAACCGTCGGGTGAAGCGTGGGTTTTGACGAATGAACACGTAGTCGACGACGATGTTGAAGTACAGATCTACCTAGCAAGCGGTGGCGGTCCGTACACGGGCGAGGTCATAGGAGCGGATGAGTTGAGGGATCTGGCGGTAGTGCAAATCTGTTGCAATTTGGGATTGCAGGCGTTGGCATTGGCTGAACAGAGCGAAGTGCGCCAAGGTTCAGAGGTCATAGCGTTCGGGTACCCTTACCGTGCTGGTGTGTTGTCGGGCTTGAGCGTGTCGGATGGGATCATTTCTTCGTTGGGGTACAACCGAGATAAAGATTCGTATCTGGTGCAGACTGACGCGGCGATCAATCCCGGAAATAGCGGCGGACCGCTGGTCAATATAAACGGTCAAGTTGTGGGAACGGTGTCGTTAAGAGTGGTTGCCGCACCTGGAAAACGATCGATAGACAACATCGGTTTCGCTGTAGCGGCGCAGACAATCAGGTCTCAATTGTCAACGCTGGAAAGTGGAGCGGGTCGCCAACCGATGCCCACACCCACGTTCACCCCTACTTCGACGCCGATACCTCCTCCCACGCCGATTCCACCGCCCGCAGTTCCGCCGACGCCGGCTCCCGACGACTGGGATCTGGTGCTCGCGGCGGTTGGCGATGCGGATCAGCGCGATCTGGATTCGAACGAACGACAAGTTGTCTCCGATTGGCTGGGTGTTGCCGTCGGAGATTTGCCTGAGGTCGAAGCTGGTTACAAGATGGTGCCCAGCGGAGACGAACAGAACAGCGAGATTTACTTCGGTAGCTCCGGTCTGTGGGTGGTCACGTTTGCTGAGATATCGAGTTGGTTCAGCGGGTACAAGCCATACTTAATTTTCAGCCCTGTCGAGTTTTATGGGCGAGTTTGTCGAGATGATGAAGATTGCAGCCAATCGCCGTTTCAGAATCTTCGAAACTTCATCTTGCTGGACGAAGATACCGGTAGTGGACGAGTTGATCACGCGCCGTGGATGGGATTGATTGTGTCGGTACCAGGGGGATATTCGTTGCGCATCGAGGTGATCGCATATTACACCGCAAAACCGCAACCCACCGCAAACCCTAGTTCGACTCCTACACCAACTTCGACACCGACTAACTTGCCGTCTTCCCAACTCTCCGCAGTGACATTTGACGGTCGAGTGACGGTTGCGGACTCGCCCATTGGCTTGGAGGGCTTGACGCTCTACGCGAAGGTCGGCGAATGGATCTCGGACCCCGTGACAATCGGCGGCGGAACATCGGATCTCAACGGCTTTGAAGACCTCACTGTCAGCCCGCCATCCGAGCAGCTTGGCCAAGAGGTGATATTCCTGCTAGG
>JAAXHR010000467.1 GCA_012270805.1 Dehalococcoidia bacterium | reverse complement strand
GCCGGTGAAATCGATGTTGGTTTCGTCAATCACTACTACCTTCACCGCTTCTTGGCAGAGGAAGGCGAAGGATTCGCGGCCCGCAACTTCTACACCCCGTCGAATGATGCCGGTTCACTCGTTATGGCTGCCGGCGCGGGTATCCTCGCGTCGACCGATGCGCTGGAAGAGGCCGAGCGGCTGTTGAAGTTCTTGCTTGGCGTAACCGCTCAACAGTATTTCGCGACCAAGACGCATGAGTATCCGTTCAACCCTGCGGTGCAACAGTCGGAGCATCTACCTGATCTGGGCGATATCAGCGAGAGGTTCGATATCGATCTCGGTCTTCTGGATGACCTTGCCGGCACGCAACAACTACTACAGGAGGTTGGTGCGCTTCCGTGACCCGCTCTAATGCGGAAGTAGCAATACGACCTGCGCTGAGACCCCGGCGCACCGTTCGACGCGGCATGCGCGGGGTCCCGGTTTGGGTAGCCATCGCAGCCGGCTCGGTAGTCGTTGCTGCGATGCTACCCGTTGTTTACCTCTTCATACGTGGTATTGAAGGCGGCGAGACCACATGGGATTTCTTGACCCGTCCACAATCCATCAAGGTTATTTGGCGGACCGTGACTATCATCTTCACGGTTACTCTGTTTTCGCTCATTGTAGCGGTGCCATCGGCGTGGTTGACGATGCGCACAGACATGCCGTTTCGGCGGGTGTTTTCGGTCGCGTTGGCTTTGCCCTTGGTAGTGCCGAGTTTCGTTATGGCGACTACATTGATAGAAGCGTTGGGGCCAAAAGGTGCGCTCCAAGAGTTTCTCGAACCGTTCGGTGTTGAGCGCATGCCGTCGATCTACGGTTTGCCCGGTGCTACCCTAGTTCTGGTGTTGATGACGTACCCATACGTCTACCTAACGGTGCGCGGTGCGATCGCGGGTCTCAACCCGGAGCTTGTTGAAGCCTCTCGCAGCATGGGTTACACCGTTATCGGGGGCTTCCGACGCGTGACACTGCCCCTGCTGATGCCGGCGATCGGCGCGGGAGCAATTCTCTCCGCCCTGTACACCCTCAGCGATTTCGGCGGCGTTGCGCTGATGAGACACAATACCCTCACCGTGTCGATCATGACCAACTACCAAACGTCTATCGATCGGACTGGGGGCGCCGCGATGTCGATGCTTCTGGTTGTTTTCGCCGTGGTTCTGCTTTTGATCGAAGCCGGAATCCGGGGGCGGCGACGATACGACGACGCTTCAGGCAGCGTCGGCCGTGAGAATCGCGAAATCAGCCTTGGTTGGTGGTCGGTTCCGGCATTTATCTTCACATCGCTGCCGATAATCACGGGGGTCCTCGTGCCGGTGGCGGTATTGGTCGGTTGGCTGGTCCGGGGCATGTCGAAAGGTCTTGAGGGATCACCGATACTGGTGCCGCTCTGGAACTCGTTACAGGCATCGGGATTGGCAGCGGTCGCGACCGTGCTCTTGGCGTTGCCGGTCGCTTTCGTCACGGTTCGGAATCGAAACTGGCTGAACAATCTGTTTGGCAAGGCGGTCTATCTCGGTTTCGGGCTGCCCGGAGTTGTTGTGGCGTTGTCGCTGGTTTTCTTTGCAGTCAATTTCGCATTGGTCGTGTATCAATCGCTTATTTTGCTGGTGTTCGCATACGCCGTTCTCTTCATCCCAGTCGCCCTCGGATCTTTGAGATCGGGTCTGATGCAGATCAACCCCCGCATCGAAGAAGCTGCCCAATCTCTTGGAAAAACCCAGATGCAGTCGTTCATCCGCGTGACGTTGCCGATAATGATGCCGAGCGTTTTCGCAAGTGCTGCTCTAGTGTTTCTACTCGTCATGAAGGAGCTCCCCGCGACGCTGATACTCGGACCGACCGGGTTCGAAACTTTAGCGACATC
>JAAXHR010000324.1 GCA_012270805.1 Dehalococcoidia bacterium | reverse complement strand
GTCGACGCTGGGGAAACAAGCACTGCGCCGTTCGGGATTGTTACGGATTCGGCGACCGCTAAAGTCACACCAGATGAAAGCGATCCGACGATGACTTCGACGCCGTCAACATTCACTAGCGCGCTCGCCGCGTCCGTCGCAATCTGCGGACTGGTCCCGCTGTCTCGGTGAATCATCTCAATCAGACGACCATCAATACCGCCAGCCTCATTGATAAGCAATGCCGCTAAATCCGTCGCCAAAACGATCGGCGGACCGAAAACTGCTAGGTCACCTGTGGCATCGATTAGCGTACCGATCTTGATCGGATCGCCAGTCGGCTCTTTCATCACCTTCGGTGCCGCGTCTATATCGATAGACTCGCCTGGGCTTGCGAAGATGCCAGTGGAAGTTACCTCTCCATTCTCGATCTTCCAGACCTCGATGGTGTTCTGCACATCGCCGTTCTCATCAAAGTCTTGGTCTCCGGCGGCACCCACATAATCGATATCTTGGCCTTGGCTGATCAGTTGCAACGCCCTAGCCAGATCGCCAGGTCCGACCTTCTCGCCCGGCGCATTCGCCACCTCGCGCATCGCGGCCTTGATGTCACCACCATCCTCGGAGCCTGCCTCGGCGATCGCCAGCGCCAATATCACCGCAGCGTCAAACGCCTCGGAGATAAAGAGGCCTGATGGGTCGCCGTCTAGCTTGGAAGAATAGAGGTCTTTGAAGGTCTCTTGAGTCGGTGTGCCGGGTGCGCCCGGAGCGGTGCCATAGCTACCTTCGAAGTTAGCGGCGCCGAGGTTGTCGAACATCTCCTGATTCTTAGTGCCGTCGACGAACATGAAGTCGTCGAAATACTGACCTTCAACTGCCTCGCGCAGGTATACGCCGGCGGTCTCGGGGTATGACAGGGCCATTAGGACTTCAGCATTCCCTTGCGAAGCTTGGCGTAGCTCAGAAGCGTAGCTTGCCTGACCACCCTCGATGGGAACGGCTACGGAAACCGTCCCACCTTGGCTCTCGAAGTTCTCCTGGAAGACGTTCGACAGACCTTCGCCATATGCATTGTTGATGTAGAGGGTTGCGACGTTCTCGTAGCCAAGTTGGTTCGCAAGTTGTGCCGCAATCACACCTTGAAGCGCGTCGGAGACGGTCGTTCGGAACACCGTGTCGTTGTCGTCGAGGTTGGTGATCGCGGAGGAGGTTGAAGCTGGTGAGACCAGTACCGCACCGTTCGGAATAGTGACAGACTCAGCGACGGCCAACGTGACGCCCGAGGAGAGGGAGCCGACAATGGCCTCGACACCGTCCACGTTGACGAGAGCACTTGCGGCGTCGGTAGCTATTTGAGGACTGGTACCGCTGTCGCGATGTATCATCTCGATCGTCCGACCATCAATTCCACCGGCCTCATTGATCAGTAAAGCCGCGAGATCGGTGGCAAGGACGATTGGCGGGCCGAAAGCGGCGAGGTCACCGGTGACGTCGATGAGGGTACCGATCTTTATCGGCTCGCCAGACGATTCCATCACCTCTTCTATGGGCTCAGGTGCTTGCGGAACTCCTGTGGGCTCTCGCATTGGCGGAACCGGCGTCGGCGTTGGTTCTTCGGCGGTACATGAAGCTACTGCGACGCCGATACTCAAAGCGGCTATGAGCAACAGCACAAACACTCCAGATATTCGAACAGCGGCGTAGGATTTTAGTGCTTGCATTTCGTGTATCTGTCTAGTTCCTTTCTTCGACGATCAAGCTTGCTCGCCGTCGTCGCCATTTCAACTGCTTTCGCAGTACTCCTTTACAGCATCCATGTCTTTAACCAGACCCATTCTGATTACCAACTTCGTGATCGGCACTAAGAGCCTTGACTTGAACGTGTAGGGCACAGCATCCATCACCAGCGTTAACTCGGTCCCACCATCGACAGGACTCACTGTGAATACCGAGTCCCATACCGTTCCGCCTTCGTCGGATACTAACCTCACTCGCTCGTTCTCCACGTACTCTGTAACTTCCAAGACGGTCGAAGCTTCTCGGCCCATCATCAAACGTGTCTCACGGAAACGCGAGCCGACGCCCCTCTTGACATCAGATAGGAACTCCACATCGACGATGTGAGGGATCGCCTTGGAGTAGTTGTCGATTTCGGATACTGTGCGGAACACGAAATCCACAGGCGCGTCGATTGTTCTACGGACAATGGTTCTGGACATTCAATCATTCTCAGGCGGTGTCACGCTCTGATGGCGTTCAATCCATAATCCAGATTCTATCGGCATGGTCGCTAACCTCCAACCAACACGTTGCGCCACTCGATCGAACCAGATCGTTGATTCATCCGATGGACGAGGTCAAATTGCTATCTACTCAAGGTGTATACGTTGTTTATTGGCGTTCAGATTGACAGGCTCCCCTGTTCGGGATGTGCGGGCAACTCCCCTCATTCTCGTGAACGCGGGAATCCAAGGGATGGAGCAGACAAGGATCTGCCAGCAAATCCTCGATCTATCAGAAGCCAACCACACGAACTAATAACGCTTCACCGTA
>JAAXHR010000156.1 GCA_012270805.1 Dehalococcoidia bacterium | reverse complement strand
GGAGCGGGTTGATCGAGTATATGGAGGGACTCGAGAAGGCGTTGGATGGATTGTCTGAAGACGAGTTGCGGTATCAACCGGCGCTCCACGCGAACTTCATCGAGTGGATCGTGTGGCATATGGCGCGTGTCGAGGACCGTTGGGTGAACCTCGTGTTGCGACAAGACGACGACATCTGGGTCAAAGACGGCTGGTACAAACGGTTCGGGATGGACGCTGACGACTATGGTCGGGAGGACACGGCGGAGAAGATGCGGGCGATGCCGAAGACCGACATCAACGAGATGATGGACTACTACCGGTCAGCTCGGAAGGTGACGCTAGCACATCTCGATCAGATGCCGGTCGAGGATTTGGATAAGGAGTTTTACCACCCGCGCAGAAAGATCGCAGTAAGTGGAGCTTGGGTGCTGGGTCACATCTTGGTCGAAGAGGCTCAGCATCTGGGACAGATCGCGTACCTGCGCGGAATGATGCGGGGGTTGGACGGGTGAACTAGGATGCGAATGATGAGAAGTGATGAGAAAGATTGGGACTAGGCGATGCGACCATTCATCCAAGCTATCGATAGCGGCGTCAACGAGTGTTTCGAGAAACTGAATCGGGCTTTGGATGGGTTGAACGAGGATGAGCTTCGTTGGCGTCCGACATTGGAGTCGAACTCCATTGACTGGATGGTGTGGCATATGGCGCGGGTTGAGGACAACTTGGTCAACGTGGTGTTGCAGAATCACGGTGCGATCTGGGAGCGCGACAGCTGGAGAGAACGGCTAGGCATCGCTCACGCCGGCGCTGGCGCGGGGATGACGATGGACGAGATTCGGGCGATGGGTTGGATCGATGTTCCGAAAGTCATGGAGTACTACCGGTCCGTACGACGCGCAACGTCGGACTACTTCGAAGATTCCATGCTGGAAGAGGATCTGTCAAGGGTCATTGAGCATACGAACTTCCGTGGTTGGACTGGTGCTGGCATATTGGGGCGTCTACTATGCGAAGAGGCTGAACACCTCGGCCAGATCGAATATCTCCGAGGCATGATGAGAGGACTCAACAAATGATGAAACCGTTCTTAATAGCGATAAATTCTGGTCTGAACGAGGCCTTCGACAAGTTGAAAAGGGCTCTTGACGGCCTATCCGAAGATGAACTGCATTGGCGTCCGACGTTGGAGTCGAACACGATCGACTGGATGGTGTGGCACATGGCGCGAGTAGAAGACAACTGGATCAACGTTCGGCTTCGTAATTCCGAGTCGATCTGGGATCGCGACGGATGGGCTGATCGTGCGGGTGTTGAAGAGCCGACTAATGGATTTGGTCAGACCGCCGAGGACATCCGGGCGATGCCGGCATTCGATGTCCCGAAGATCATGGACTACTACCAAGCCGTCCGAGAAGGCACAACCGAATACTTCGCCAACGAGATGCAGGAGTCGGATCTGACGATCGAGATTACGCATCCCCGTTACGATCCGATCACATATGCCTGGGTTTTGGGCCATCTGCTCTGCGAGGAAGCGGAACATTTAGGGCAGATAGAGTATCTGCGGGGGATGATGCGCGGTTTGGACAAGTGAACCAGGATGTGGAGGATCTGGGATGATTTGAATGGTTTTGGCGTTGGTGGGTCAGGTCGCGATTCGAAGTTAGGGATAAGTAATGAAACCGTTTTTGGCGGCGATTGATTCTGGTTTGTGCGAGGTGTTTGAGAAGTTGAAGAGGACGTTGGATGGTTGAACTAAGCGTGCGAATAATGATGAAGGACGGAAAGGATTTGTGATGAGGCCTTTCTTGCAGATAGTCGATGCGGGTCTTATTGAGGTTTTCGGAAATCTGAAAAATTCGCTGGATGGTCTCGACGAGTATGAGCTGCATTGGCGACCCACGTTGGAGTCGAATTCGATCGACTGGATCGTTTGGCATATGGCTCGAACTGAGGATTATTGGATCAATTCCCGAATCTGCGGGCGGGAGACGGTTTGGGGCGGGCAAGGTTGGCGGGAGCGAGTCGGAGTATTTGTGGAAGGAACAGGATATGGGCAGACGTTGGAACAGATACGCGCGATGCCGAAGCTTAACGTGTCGATGGTGGTGGAATATTACGGGGCGGTCAGAAGGCGGACGGTGGAATTCTTCACCGATGAGATGGAAGAGGAAGATCTGGCGAGAGTTTTAGGGATGATAGGGGCGCAACCGATAACCGTTGCGGGGGCGCTTGGTCATTTGCTGGCAGAGCTAGGGGAACATTTGGGGCAGGTAGACTATATTCGGGGAATGATCCGAGGAATCAACAAGTAGCGTTTTAGCTTGAGGGGAAGTCAATAAATGGTCAATCCACGCATGCCGCAACTGCAAGGCAACCCGATTTGGTTTAATCTGTCTACTCCTGACCCAGCTGGTGCCAAAAATTTCTATACCGATCTCTTCGG
>JAAXHR010000351.1:8825-11422 GCA_012270805.1 Dehalococcoidia bacterium | reverse complement strand
AGCGGGTGTCCGTTCCACCCCAGATGCCCCCAGGCTATGGACATCTGCCCAGGTGAAGAACCGGTCCTAAAGGTAATCGGCGACGACAATAAGGCTGAACAGCGCGCCGCTTGTCTCCTCTACTGATCCCGATGACTAACCTAGTCGAACTCAGGAACACTTCCAAAACCTTTGGCACCGGATGGTTCAGCCGAAAAACCGTCGCGCTCCGCGACTTCTCTTTAACAGTGGACGAAGACAAACCAACTATCACCGCCTTAGTTGGTGAAAGTGGCAGTGGAAAAACAACCGTCGCCCGCCTCATACTCGGTCTCATTCCGCCAACAACCGGTGAAGTCCTTTACCGAGACAAACCGTTACCCCAACTCTCACGCGCCGAACGCCAACAATTCCGCCGCGACATCCAAGTCATTTTCCAAGACCCTTTCGAGGTCTACAACCCCTTCTATAAGGTAGACCACGCCCTCCATCTTCCCGTCCGCAAAGCAGGAATAGCCAATTCACGTGACGAAGCCATCGAGGTAATCGAAAACACTCTCCGCCAAGTCGGACTAAACCCGCGCGACACACTCGGGCGCTACCCCCACCAGCTGAGCGGCGGGCAACGCCAACGCGTTATGGTCGCGCGTGCGCTCCTACTCAGCCCCAAGCTCATCGTCGCCGATGAACCGGTTTCTATGGTTGACGCATCCCTCCGCGCCACAATCCTAGAGAACCTAAGACAGCTCAACACAGAATTCGGCATCTCCATCATCTACATCACACACGACCTGACGACCGCTTACGAGATCAGCGAAAAGATCGTCGTCTTATATCGCGGCGTCGTCGCCGAACAAGGAGACGTAGTCCCGGTAGTCCAAGAGCCGGAGCACCCGTACACCCAACTCCTCATCGGCTCTATCCCGATGCCCGATCCTGACCAGAGATGGCAACAAGGATTAGAGGTCGTAGCTCCATCTACAGAATCTACGAGCGACACGATGACCGCCGACTACGCGGGTTGCCAATTCGCTGATCGTTGCCCTCACGCTATGGAGGTCTGCAATCAAGCACCGCCACTCTACCAAACCGCGCAGAACCGCGTGGTTTCATGCCATCTCTACGAGGAATCCGTCGCCGTCTAGGCAAAACTCCGCATCAGCATATCGGTTGTCTCGAACGCGTTAACCCAGTATCCCCGCCATCGCCTCGCCGATATACGCTGGCGATTCTACCAACGTAGCCCCTGCGGCCTCCAAAGCTTTATTCTTCTCGGACGCGAGCCCGGCCTTACCGGTGATGATCGCACCCGCATGTCCCATCCTCTTGCCCGGGGGTGCCGTCTGACCGGCTATCGTCGCAACTACTGGTTTCGTCACATTCTGTTTGATGAACTCCGCCGCCGCTTGCTCACGCGTACCGCCGATCTCCCCAATCATCACGATTGCCTCTGTCTCATCGTCATCCTCGAACTCCGCCAACACATCGATGAAGTTCGTCCCCGGAATAGGGTCCCCGCCGATACCGACACATGTCGACTGACCCATGCCGACCGCGCCCAACTGCGCCACCGCTTCATAGGTCAGCGTCCCAGAACGCGAAACCACGCCTACGTTGCCCGGCATCACCGCAGCCCCGGGGATGATGCCCAGCTTGATCCGCTCGCCCGGATGTATCAAACCCGGACAGTTCGGACCCAATAACCTCGAATTAGTGCGGTCCAGATACGCCTTGGCCTTCATCATGTCATGAACTGGCACGCCTTCAGTTATAGAGACGATGAGGGAGATGCCAGCATCGGCCTGTTCAAGAATCGCATCCATAGCAAACGGTGCCGGAACAAACACCAGTCCCGTATTCGCACCCGTCGCCTCAACCGCCTCCCTTGCCGTCTCGAAATATGGCACCTCATCCATAAACTTCATCCCACCCCGGTTCGGATGCACGGCCGCCACCATATTCGTCCCATACTCCAATATGCGCTGCGCCTGAAACGAGCCGTCGCGGCCCAATCCCTGCACCAGCAGACGGCATGGATCTTCGACTAGTACTGGCATTACTAGCTACGACCTTCCATGCTGGCGAGCTTGTCCCTGAGCACTTCCGCCGCACTAGCCATGTCCGGCGCCGGCGTGATATCCATGTCCGCTTCATGAAGCAACCGCAAACCCTCCTCCGCGTTGGTGCCCCGCATCGCCGCCACGATCGGCGTGGTCGCGCCGACATCCTTCGCGGCGTTGATTATCCCAGTCGCCACAACGTCGGACCGTGCGATACCCGCAAAGAGATTGACCAGAATGATCTCGACGTCAGGGTCCGAGACAATGATCTTGAAGGCATGCTCGATGCGGTCGAGGTCAGCCGAACCGCCGATGTCAAGAAAGTTCGCAGGTTCAGCCCCCGCCCATTTGGTGATGTCCATAGTCGCCATTGCCAAACCCGCACCGTTCACCATGCACCCCACGCGTCCGCCTTCCAACTTCACATAGGCAAGATCATGCTCCGAGGCTTCGCGCTCCAGCGGATCCATCTGATCCGGGTCATGGAGCCCGCGGAGATCGGGATGGCGGAACAACGCATCGTCCTCGATGCCGACCTTGGCATCCAATGCGATCAAC
>JAAXHR010000351.1:4054-8761 GCA_012270805.1 Dehalococcoidia bacterium | reverse complement strand
ATAGGGCAGCAAGCCGATCAACGGATCGCCGACGATGCGAACTATCTTTTCCGGGTGTTCCTCCGCCACCTCCTCAATCTCAACTCCACCTTCACGCGTCGCTATAATCACCGGCGCGCCCTCATCGCCATCCATCACTATCGACAAGTAATACTCGTGGGCAATGTCCGCCGCCGGAGTGATCATAACCTTGTTTACCGGAACACCGCTAGGTCCCGTCTGGTGCGTAACCATCCGAGTGCCCAGCATCGCCGACACTGCATCCACCGCATCATCCGCAGTAGCGGCAAACTTCACGCCACCAGCCTTACCGCGTCCGCCAGCATGAACCTGTGCCTTCACAATAACCGGGCAACCCAACTCTTCGGCAGCAGCTTTCGCTTCATCCACAGATTCCACGATCCGCCAAGGCAGCACCGGAATCCCGTACTCTTTGAAAATCTCTTTGGCCTGGTATTCGTGTAAATTCATGCGGGGCGATGCAATTTCGGGTCGCGACGACTCATCGATTCTAGATGATGAGTACATCGCAATTGTTAACCGACCCGTATCGGTCGACCGACGCGTGTTACGTCAATAGACTCGTCTCCCGTAGAATCGCTTCAATCGCCGCCTTTGATTCTGCCGAAACCGGCGCAGTAGGCCGCCGCGGGTCTCCATACTCCCAACCCAGCATCGACAACGCCGTCTTCGGCGCGCCAATCGTGTTCATCACGATCGCGTTCAGCCTCGATGCTACTCTCTGCAACTCCACCGCCTTTACGTAGTTACCGCGAAATCCCGCACTGATGATGTCCATGCACAACGCCGGAGCGATATTCCCCAGCAACATACACGCACCATCGCAACCGATCATCGTCCCAAAAGCCAATAATGCGCCACTGCAGTTCCATTTCCTCACGCCATCTGGGATGTTCGGTATCACCTGCTGCTCGAAAAGTATCGAGTGGTCGGTGATGTATGCGAACACATTGTCTATCCCGCACAACTCCGCAATCACCGACGGCGGCGCAGCCGGATCGCCACCACGCGCGAACGTCTGGTGTATCACTACCACCGGAACCGGACACCGTGACGTAACTTCGCCGTAGTAATTCACCAAATCCGACGGTGCCATTCCCCGTGGTATCCGCATCCGAATGAAGTCAGCACCCGCTTCGGCATAGTTCTCCGACAATCGCAGAGTCTCCCGCGCC
The DNA here is from genome assembly GCA_012270805.1 of Dehalococcoidia bacterium. Lineage (GTDB taxonomy): Bacteria > Chloroflexota > Dehalococcoidia > Lucifugimonadales > Lucifugimonadaceae > Bin127. Next base: position 7,565 of record JAAXHR010000351.1, on the reverse strand, counting down.
GATCGTTCGTCCACTCCGGCGATCACGAACTTCTTGCCACCATGCGCCGCCGCAACGGTGCGGACGGTCTTCAACCGCTCCGACTCGCTCAGCATCGTCTCTTCGCCATTCGCAGTTACGACTACGAAACCGGAGAGCGGCGTCTCAAGCCATCGCCCGATGTTGCGTTCGAGCGCACCGAAATCGACTGACTGCTCGTCGTCGTCCCGGAATGGTGTCGGGGTGGGTGCCACGACAATCGGTTGGTCAGAGGATGGTATCGTTGACATTAACGGTTGCGCCTTCATGCTTGCTTCGCGAGATGTATGCGAGTTTAACGTTGTTCAACAATCGGCTCACAATCCCGCGCACATATCTGCTGTCAATGGTGGGTGTTGGCGTCTCACTCGTATTGGTCAGTTGTGGTTCCGGGGATGATGGCGGCGACGAAGTAGCGCAAGTCGTCGCAACTTCCGCTCTCGAACCGACGGCGACCACGGCACCTCCACCAACGGCGACGCAGGCCCCGACCGCAACGTTCGCGCCAACCGCAACCGATACGCCGTACTGGGCCAAGAAGATCCTGCCCGGAATCGCCATGGAGCAGTATCCCCCAGTCAACGATCGAACGGATTACGAACTTAGGAACACGCAGGAGTGGTTGAACGGAGAGCCGACTACGATTGCTGAGATCCGCGACAGCGGAAGAGTAGTGGTGGTCGACTTCTGGACCTACACTTGATACAACTGCGAGAACACGTGGCCGGCCCTGAGGGCATGGCATGAGAGCTACGCTGAAACCGGGCTCACCATCCTAGGAGTGCACACTCCCGAATTCGATTTCGAGAAGAACATCGACAAAGTGCGCGCCGCTACCGAAGAGAACGGCCTTGGCTGGCTCATCGTCCAAGACAACGACTACTCCACCTGGCGCTACTTCACCAATCGCTACTGGCCCGCCAAATACATCTTCGACCCCGCCGGCAACCTACGCTTCCGTCACTTCGGCGAAGGAAAATACGCCGAAACCGAACAAGTCATCCGCCTCCTCCTAGACGAAGCCGGCTACGACATCACCGGCATCGAACCGACATATTTGTTTGAGTGAAGCGGAATCCCCCCGCCCCTTTCGCGAAGCGAAGGGGGCGCGAGACGGCGCACGCAACACCGTCAGAGGGGGATGTCCCAGGCGAGGCGGCGAAAAATCCCCTCTCTCGCTGGGCGGGAGAGGGCCAGGATGAGGGCGCGGGAGAGGCATCATAGCCCATCATTCTCGTCATATATCAGACAACCCCAATCCCGCGGCTAGACTTTCCAACATGACCGTCTACTCCAACGAACGAACCGGCAGCATCGTCCAAACCGAACTCCCGCCATCCATCCCCCGAGACACCCGCGTCGCTATGGACGGTCTCGACTTCCTAGCCCAACTCCCTGACGCCTGCATCGCCGCCGCTTTCTTCGATCCCCAGTACCGAGGTGTCCTTGACAAACTCGGTTACGGCAACGAAGGCGTCCTGCGCGGACAGAAACGCTCAGCCCTCCCACAGATGACATCCGACACTATCGCCGAGTTCATCCGAGCCATCCACCGCGTCCTCGGACCCAGCGGACATCTCTTCCTGTGGATCGACAAGTTCCACCTCTGCTCTGGCATCGACGACTGGATCGAAAACACGACCCTCGAAATCGTCGACCTCATCACCTGGAACAAAGCACGCATCGGCATGGGCTACCGCACCCGACGCACCGCCGAATACCTGATCGTCCTCCAAAAAGCCCCCAAACGAGCCAAAGGCATCTGGACCCGCCACGATATCCCCGACGTCTGGGAAGAAAAAGCCCCCACAAACGCCGTCCANNTAGACCCCGCCGCCGGCAGCTTCAGCGTCCTAAAAGCCTGCCAACTCGCAGGCCGCACTTTTGTCGGTTGCGACGTGAACGGGTGAACTTCACTACTCTCCTTCGCAAAGCCCCCTTTACCCCTCCCCTTTCAGGGGGAGATTAAGAGGGGGTTAGCGAAGCGAGAACGCAGGGGGTGCCCGCCGGAGGCCATATTTAAAATCTCAACCACTACCTTGGTTCAGTTCGACTCAAACTGTAAATCCATTAGATCTATCTTGGAGGAACGCTTGGATAGATTGTGCATCTCCACACCCACAACCTCGTTCGCATCGTTGTGATCGAGCACGATGCCAAGTGAAACTTCTTCAGCCTCGACAATCCTTGAATTATCAAGCCTTAGATACAAGGCATCCGCTTTCTTGCCCACGTTCAGTCTCATAAATGACCTCTCATCCTACGGTCAAAGAATACGTTTACAACTCGCCAAGGCGCAACTCGCGTGTTTACTGCCACACTAAGGACGCGGTTCTCGTGTTCTGGAATGGCGAGGGAAAAACGTTCGACGCGTGGGTCGTTCGGGTCATCTTCTCTCAGGACTGGTTCGGCAACGGTTCGCTCAACCCAATCAGGCGATATCGTTCGTTCGGCCATCACATATAAAGTGTGCCAACTGTATGCCAACTCAAACGACTTCGACCGCTGACCACCGTTAGTCGTTGCCGAAGAAGCGCCATCCTAAACATTCCTTTCGAAGCAGGGGCAAATTGATTTAGAGGTGTAGTTCCAAGCTTATGTTCGCCGAAAAGTGTGGAGTTGCCTCGTACGCGCCCGATGCCATATATCCTTGAACCACGCAAAAGCGATCGACCAACTTCACCCTATGTCTCACCACTCTCTACACGACTCCCCCTTCGACCTCTCCAACAAAACCGCCTTCGTGACGGGCGGTAACGGCGGCATCGGTCTCGGCATCGCCCAAGGCTTCATCGAGCACGGAGCCTCTGTCGCGATCGCCGCACGCAACGCCGACAAACTCTCCGCCGCCGTCGACACCCTCACTCAAGCCGCAGAAGGCGATTCCTCCCGCGTCCTCGCCCTCTCCTGCGATGTCACCGACCGCGCCTCCATCCAATCAGCCCTAGATGAGACAATGTCCACATTCGGCGGTTGGGACATCATCGTCAACAACGCCGGAACCAACCGACGCTCCGACGAGCCGCAGAATCTCTCCGATGAGGACTGGCGATACGTTATCGACACCAACCTCACTTCCATGCACAACGTCTCCTCCCTAACCTTCGATCACATGCGAGACAAAGGCGCCGGAAAATACATCAACATCGGCTCCATGATGTCCATCTTCGGCACCGCATACGCATCTGCTTACGCCGCGTCCAAAGGCGGAGTCGTGCAATACACCAAATCCTGCGCCGTCGCGTGGGCCAAACACAACGTACAGGCCAACGCCATCCTACCCGGCTGGATCGTCACCGAGATGACCAACCAGTTCAAAGAGCTCTTCCCCGAGCGCTACAAACTGGTCCAAGACCGCACCCCCGCCGACCGATGGGGCGTCCCCGCCGACCTCGCCGGCGCCGCGGTCTTCCTAGCCTCATCAGCCTCCGACTTCGTAACCGGCACCTTCATCCCCGTAGACGGCGGCTACTCCGTCTGGTGAGATACTCGT
>JAAXHR010000351.1:0-4016 GCA_012270805.1 Dehalococcoidia bacterium | reverse complement strand
GTCTCGATCAATGCATGCGGCTCAGCGTTCGACAGGTTCTGCTTCGCCAGTTTCTCCATCGCGCTGATGAACTCATCACGCATCCCGGTGGTCGCAATCGCAAAATCATCCGCCACCGTCTCTCGACGACGTGAATACGTGTTCGCCAACGGCAGTGCCACCAGTCCGACAGCCGTACTTACCAGTGCCAGCAGCGGCAGGTTCGCAAAGTCGTGCAACGTCCCATCCAACCCAAACGCGCCTGACCATGCGCCCAAAGCCAGATCTATCACCCACATCGACACGAAGATGATCACCACCTGCACCGTAATCCCGCGCCAGATGTCGCCATTCACGTGATGCCCCAACTCGTGGGCAATAATCACCTCGATCTCATCCGGGTCGTGACTCTCGATCAGCGTGTCCGAAATGATTATCCGTCGCGTCTTACCCCAACCCGCGAGCGCAGCATTGGCCTTCACCGTCTTATCGCCCAATTTCCAAACGTAGGCCGCCTGCACAAAAGTTCCCAACCGTTCAGATAGCCGCATCAAACGATCCTTCAACTCCCCCTCCGGCAACGGCTCGAACTTGAAGAAGATCGGCATCAGCACCGTTGGGGCAATCGCCGCCAAGAACACCGAAATCGCCGAGAACAGCAGCGATGCCCATATCCACCAAAAATCAGGGGCCGCCGTCAACAGCAAATACAGCAGCGCCACGAACACTGCTAACAGTGCTGTCTGCAACGACAACCCCTTTAACCAGTCCAAAGCCCAACCGCCTATCGACCGTCGCGTGAGCCCGTAGCGTTTTTCGAGGACGTGCCCCGAAAAAAATCCCAACGGCAGAGTCAGCACTTCCAGCACGATAGAAGCAACGACGATATAGACCGCCGCACCCAAAACGATGATATCTGTCTGTTCTGAGATGAAGTCTCTAATGGATGCGGAAGTCCCGGAGATTAGAACAATCGCCGGCACAGCAATGTAGACGGCAAGATTCAGTACGCCTATCCACAGCTTCGTCCGCTCGTAGCGTTTGGGGTCGCGGGTTGATCGATCGCTATCGTCAGTCATCTTCACTACGCATGCCGCAAATCCTCAGCGACACGTTCTAGGCTTTTGATCAATTTTTCGTCGCTCCCGCGGGAGGGATGAGGTACTAGTGGTGCATTAATACCAATCGATTCAAGAGTATCGTGCGCCTTGACCCCTACTGCCACAACATGAGCGTTCGGATACATCTCAATGACTCGCACGAGCCACTTAGAACCAAACTCAACCTCGTCCGTAGTCGGTGCTCGGTTGATTCGCCCGTGATTTCCGCCGACCGCAAACGGCCAAAAAGGGTAGATGTTCCATGTCAAAGGGCGCGGCATATCCGAAAAACACGTCGGAACATGCTTCCAAAACCGAGTCGCCGTACGCTCTCTTTGATCTGGCACTTCATCTTCTGGTACCTCGAAGTTCGGGTCAGTAGCAAAAATTCCCCAACAATCTTCTGATGATGTCATGATGTCGGGCGAAACGAACGGTATACCCGTAATCGCTCCGCCATTCCGACCGGGCGCTTCACCCACAAAAAGCGCCGATTGAGACGTATCGTCAAATGTGCTAAACCAACGCATCAGATTGGCACAACGAACTTCACTTCGATAAATGTTGACGCTCCGGTCTTCGGGGACCTCGGCGCGAGTCAGCGATTTCACAAAACGATTGATGTCTCGCTGCTGATTCATCGGTCGGAACGGTGTGGATTCCGGCCTGCACAGGGACGATGGGTCCGACTCACTCAACAACCTCAACGGTACGCTTCTCAAACTGCTTCCAGTCCCACTCCGCACCCCAACCGGGGGCATCAGGCGGACTCAACTTGCCATCAATGGGCGCGACCCAATTTAGCAGCCCGATCTGCTCGCCGTCCTTGTCATGTCGACCGCCAGGAAAGTACTCGTAATACGAAGTATTTTGAATGCAGCACAGCAGATGCGCATGGACCAACCCGTACAACCCGCCAGGCCCGTTCAACTCCACATTCGTCCCGTGCATCTCGGCGAGATGTGCGAGCTTCATCAAGTTCGTAGTCCCATGCCGAGCGTTCTGACGTATAAGGTCAGTCGCGCCCGATATCAGATACTGCGCGCATAAATCTGTGTCATACATGAACGTCTCAGTCGCCATGATCGGGATGTCAAGTGTCGCCGCAAGCTTGACCAGCAGATTGTGGCTACGTTCTGGCAACGGCTCCTCGAACCAGCGATAATCCAACTCCTCCAATGCGCGCCCCACCTTGACCGCCTCGTCGTACGTGTAGATCGCAACTGGGTCGTGCATGCAATCGATCTGATCGCCAACGGCATCCCGTATAGCCGTCAACCACCGGATGTTCTCTTCCACTGGGTGGTAGAAGTGGTCCTTAACCGCAACAAAACCCAAATCTAGAGCGCGTTGCGCATCCTCAACTGCCTCTTCGATCGTAGTGCCGCGAGTGTTGTAGTAGGCATGAACCTCGTCTCTGACCTTCCCGAGCAGCGAATAAACAGGCAACCCCGCGACCTTGCCGGCGATGTCCCACAAGCAGTTGTCGAAACCGCCGAACCAACTCGGTGACCGATACACCCAACGCGTCCCTTGATGCAGCTTCTGATACAGATACTCCCGCTTCAACGGATCCTCGCCAACCACCAATGCCTGCAGCTGCGGAACATCCGCCGGATGTAGCCCCGTGTGGCCATCACCCGGAGTGGTGCAGACCCCGGCCACACCCTCGTCTGTCTCCACATGTAGCACGTACTCATAACGCGGCTTGCTCCGCGCCGGCACAGTATGGTGCAGCCAACGCTCTCGCCGCTGCCCCTGTAACTTGATCAAATCGTAGTACTGNNTCACGGTTGGCATCGAGTTTATCCATTGGTCGATTGCGGTGATTAAGCATATCCTTATGTCCAATCTAAGAAGCTCAATTCCGAGAGAAGCCGAGGCGAAGAAATGGCAACGACGATGAGAGCAGCGCTTGACGACGGCACTGGCTTATACACGACTCAAGATGTCCCGATGCCCGAAATGTTCGAGGGCGCGGCCATGATCCGCGTCCGTCAAACCGGCATCTGTGGCTCCGATCTCCACATGACCACCCGACGCGAAGAGGCTCAGGATCTCCCCTCAGGCCACGAAGTGACCGGCGAAATCGTCGAACTCCCGCCCGGAAACCACAACCTTCAGGTCGGTGACCGCGTCGCCATCGACACCGTATGTTCGGGGCGCGCTTGCTTCGACTGCCGATTCTGCAACTACGGACAGTACCGACACTGTCTCAACTTCGTCGAAGACTCCGGAGGCGGATTCGCCGAATACATGACCCGTCGACCCCTCGGACTCTTCAAGCTACATGATGACATGGACTGGACCGACGGCGCCCTCGTCGAGCCAATGGCCGTCTCGGTCCACGGCCTACGGTACGCCGGCATGAAGCCAGGTGATGTCGTGGCAGTGGTCGGCTCCGCACCCATCGGACTATCCTCGATCGCCAGTGCCCACGCATTCGGCGCCAGCAAAGTCATTGCCTCCGCCAAATATCCGCAGCAGGCCGAACTTGCCGCAAAGATGGGAGCGGATATCGTAACTGGCGCAGAACCCGGCGAACTTGCCGACCGCGTTCTAGATGAAACCCAAGGTGTCGGAGCAGACGTGGCGGTCGAGTCCGTAGGCGGACACCAGGCCGTCTCCTTCCACGAAGCCATCAAAGCCACCCGAAACCAAGGCATTATGGTCTACCTCGGCGGCATCAAGATACCGATGGAAGTCAACCTTTTCGATCCGCTAATTCGCGAGATCAAGATCATCTCCTCTAACTGCTACGGCATCATCGACGGCGTCCACGACTACGAAGTCGCGATAAACCTCCTGGCCTCCGGTCAATATCCCTACCGCGACGCCGTAAAACACTGTTTCGAACTAGAAGAAATCGCCCCAGCCTTCAAAACCGCGTTCGACAAAACCACCGGCGCGGTGAAGGTGCATATTGTGCAGAATTGA
>JAAXHR010000423.1 GCA_012270805.1 Dehalococcoidia bacterium | reverse complement strand
GGACATAACGCCCGGCGGCGACGACACCTACATGAGCTACGACACTCAGTGGGCGAACGTAAGCAACACGCCGTTCAAGCGGTTCAAGCGTTGGACACATGAAGGCGGTATCGCTACACCGCTCATCATCAACTGGCCAGCTGGCATTTCGGAACGGGGGCGCGCGGGGAAAATCTCGCACACGCCCGTTCAACTCATGGATCTGAACGCACTCTGCATCGACCTTGGCGGTGGCGAGTATCCGACTGAGTTCCGCGGTCACGAGATCACGCCGCATGAGGGCGAGAGTTTCCGCGAGGTGCTGGAGGGCAACGAAAGCTGGTCGAAGCAACGTCCGTTGGCATGGGAACATGAGGGTAATCAAGCGATCCGCGTGGGTGGTTGGAAGCTGGTGCGGGAACATGGAAAGCCTTGGGAGCTCTACAACCTGGAGCAAGACCGAACGGAACTGAACAATCTCGCAGGGGGTGAATCGGATCGCGTTTCAGAGTTGGCATCGCTGTATGCAGAATGGATGCAACGCGCTGGGGCGGTAGATTGGCCACCCGGCGCAGGAGGTAGTTGGCAATTCCCGGGGTTGAACATTAACGGGACCTTCCAAATGCGTGGGCACGGCCACATCATCCCGCGCGGCTTCACGCGAGCGGCGGCTAACGCTCGTGACTAACCGTTAATTCGCGTTCCGCTAACTGGAAGTTTCGATGGACATGCAAGAGACTGAGCACCTTCCAGACGAATCAACAGATCGTGGTCTGCCACGGATCGCGAACCGCATCGTGTCGAACCCGATGTTCGATTACTTCATCATCGTCCTGATACTGTTGAGTGGCGCGTTCCTTGGCTTGGGTACAGTGCCGGAGATCTCCGACAACTATGGTGATTTGCTGACGCTAGGCAACCAGGTGATACTGGGGATTTTCATCCTTGAGGCAGTCACTAAGATGGTCGCGTTGGCGCCGCGACCGCAACGATACTTCCTTGACGGCTGGAACATATTCGATTTCGCCATCATAGTGTTCTCGCTAGTGCCGGCCACCGGGGCGTTCGCGATGATCGCTCGTCTAGGACGATTGCTGCGAGTGTTGCGACTGATCTCAACGATCGAAGATCTGCGCTTGATCGTCGCCGCGCTCGTGAAGTCGATACCGAATGTCGGGCATATTCTGATGTTGATGAGCATCATCGTTTATATCTACGCCATAGTTGGTTTCCAACTGTTCCACGAACACGATCCGGAACACTGGCGGAACATCGGCATCTCGATTCTGACTCTGTTTGAGATCATCACTTTGGAAGGCTGGGTTGAGGTGAACAATAAGGCTATGGAGCTCAACCCGTTCGCGTGGATCTACTTTGTCAGCTTCGTCATCGTGGGCACATTTGTGGTCGTCAATCTGTTCATCGCCGTGGTGATCAACAACCTCGATCGCGCCAAGGAAGAGACGCTCAAAGAGTTGCAGCCCCCGGTATCCCGCGAAGAGCTGCTACAAGAACTACGCGCGACCCAGGACAGTTTGCGTCGCCTTGAAACACGAATCATAGACTATCCGGAGGATCGAACTGGCGAGAGCTGAGGCACGTACGCCCTGCCTATCGATCTGCATCATTGCCGATACTAATGATGAGTAAGATACAGGGCGGTTGCCCGCCAGCTTTATCACCAGGCCTTGGTTGAACTTGAGGATGGCGATCTACGCCAGGCATCAGAGAAATTCTGGAGTGCCGCGGCACAGGCTATGAAGGCAGTGGCAAATCGTTGCGGTTGGGAGCACAAGACTCACGCACACGCATACCAAGTTGTCAATAACTTGACTCGCTCTACTGGCGACCGTCAAATCCGTGAGTGGTTTAACCACGCTGACGCGTTGGCACACGAATTTCTACGAGGATTGGATGGACGAGGCGGATATCCGTTCCTACGCTGAGGATGTCAACCGATTGATTGCTCGGCTTGAGCAGGCTGGATAGGAACTTGTTTAATGTGTTCTACCGATCCCTAACCGCCGGTGGGCCTTCAGTAAACTCGCTTCCAGAGCCGTCTTGGGGGGTATAACCCAACTCCGCCTTTGCGCGGCTGATGTCGAAAATCTTCCACATGTTGTCCGAGGTGGCGTAGTAAATGCCGTAGCGAAGATCTTCGGCGGCATCGATCGACAATCGCACAATTTGGGCAACGTCGCGATGGCTGAGCCATAGCGACAGCGCGAACGGCGAAAAAGACGGATCATCAGTCGATATCACCCATCCGATGCGGAGGTGTATCGATCCGACGCCATGGTAGTCGTTGTAATAGCTCCCAATCGCTTCGCCGAATGCCTTTGAGACGCCATAAAACCCGTCTGGACGGATCATAGCATCTTCATCGACCAGCGGGTATTTGCCGGCTGCGAGTTTGTCGAACTGCCCGGTGCCGACCAAGCACCACGGCTCGTCGAGATAGTTGCCGCCGGTGGCGTGGTTCGAGGACGCGAAAATGACCCGCTTGACGCCCTCACGGCGGCTCGCTTCAAAGACGTTATAGGTGCCAACGAGGTTGTTCGACAGAACCGAATCCCATTCGGCATATGCCGACCGATCCGCCGCCAAGTGCACCACGGTATCCACCCCAGCGAACGCGGATTGCATAGCGTCTAGATCGTCTAACGATGCCACGTGCGACGGCACTGCGTCCGCTTCCTTCAGGTCCAGCGAGGACAGTTCGTACCGGTCGCCGAGACGATCGATGAGAATTCCGCCGATAAGCCCTGCTCCGCCGGTGATCAATACCTTCTTTTTGCCGTTGCATTCAGTCATGTAGACCCTCTTCGAGTTGATAGTGGTTCGATGGATTGAATATCTGACTACGAAAAGAAGGATAACCTTCGGAACGGCGCGAATCTTCGACATCTATGAGTATGAATCCGATGGAACTCCTGCCGATGTTCGAACGTCTTGTATACAGTAGCATTCGATCAAGAGAGGAAGCCATGACCAATCTCACATCACCCGGATC
>JAAXHR010000144.1 GCA_012270805.1 Dehalococcoidia bacterium | reverse complement strand
GAAGATGGCGAGCTCGACAACGAAGTGATCATCCAAGGCGGCGTACCCACGGAACAGTGGATGACTCGAAGATTGTGGGGATTCGCCTCGGAGCCTCCATTCCTGCATCACGGACGAGCGACCCTCATCTCGGACGCTATCAAGGCCCACGGCGGTAGCGCGCAAGGCGCCAAGAATCGTTTCTTGAATCTGTCAAAAGAGGACCAGGATGCATTGATCGCGTTCTTGAGGACGATGACGATTCCGATGGAGTGATATCTCGCCAAAACTGCTCGCGCCCCTTCGCGAAGCGAAGGGGCGCGAGCGAGCGAAGCAATGCGAACGGGGGGTGCCCCTCGTCAGTGGTCGGTCCCAACCCCGCTGGCAAACGTTCCGACGGAGTATTCTAAGCTCAGTCATGATCACTCCGAGACCGACACCCGCCGTAACAATCGCAATTGCGGTTATGGCCTTCGTCATAATGTCCGCGTGTGTCCCCGAATCCTCACATCGAACACAAAACGGTGCAGAATCGACCGCGCATCCTACCACTCCAGTCTCTCCCGAAATCGCCGTATTAGCCCATCGCCTAGTCTTCGCGTACATGTCGGACAAGACGTGGGGTTTCTTCGGTGCCACTTGCGAGAAGTGGATCGAGATGGACTACGAGTGGGACAAGTCGAGCAGCAAAATAATCGAAGATGGACGGATCAAGGTCGCCTACGCGAGGCAACCCGACAGAATGTTAGGGCCAGATGAATTGATTTTCTACGTCGATGTCGATTCCGGTGACGTGCAAGGCGACAACGAATCGGAAACCGGACGTAGCGGCGTCGCTGAGGGTTGTGATCGGTGGTGACCAATACCTTTTGATTATGGGGTGTTGACAATTAGCAGTCTGGTCGTGTCATTTTGAACGTAGCGTAGCGGAGTGAAGAATCTGACAAAGCGGCGGCACTAGTGAGAAGAGCTAGATTCCTCGCTACGCTCGGAATGACATAAACAGTGTGAACCGTCTTAAACTTATCTGGTGTTTAAATCGAGCTTGATGCGTGACGAACTGAAGAGTCGCGAAAGCTAGCAAGACAGGACCAACATGATATGCCCTTGCGCCCGATAACCGATGTCGCCCAAGACCTCGGCTTCTCCTCGGCAGATATCGAAACCTACGGCAACGACAAGGCCAAAATCCCGCTTCAATCGTTTCCAAGTCGCGAAGCACCCGGCAAACTCGTCGTGGTCACGGCCATCACACCGACACCCGCAGGCGAGGGTAAATCCACAACCGCGGTTGGCTTGACGCAAGGGCTATCGAAGATCGGCAAGAATGTCGCCCTCACCATCCGCCAACCCTCGCTTGGACCCGTATTCGGTCACAAAGGCGGTGGGACTGGCGGCGGCAAATCCACCGTCCAGCCGGCGAACGAAATCAACCTCCACTTCACGGGTGATTTCCACGCCATGGAGTCGGCGCATAACCTCCTCGCGGCCATGACCGACAACGCCGTCTATCGGGGTGCGATCCCCGGTTTCCAGCCCGACGGGGTAACTTGGCGAAGGGTAACGGACGCGGAAGACCGCGCACTTCGGCAAGTCGTAACTGGTGTCGGTGGTCGCCTAAACGCTCCGATGCGCGAAGCCGGATTTGATATCAATGCTGCCTCTGAGATCATGGCCATCTTGGCTCTCACCAATGGCTACTCAGACCTACGCGAACGTATCGGCAACATCGTGGTCGGATGGACCACAGAACGAAAACCAGTCACTGCTCGTGAAATCGGCGGCATCGGTTCTATGATGGCGTTGCTGCGTGATGCAGTTAAGCCGAACCTCGCCCAGACGCTTGAAGGGCAACCCGCGATCGTCCACATGGGGCCATTCGGGAACATCGCACACGGTTGCAGCTCGATACTCGCCGACATCCTCGCCGTCAACACCGCCGATATCACCGTAACGGAGGCTGGTTTCGGCGCCGACCTCGGCTTCCAGAAATTCATGGATATCAAGGTTCGCCAAGGCGGACCAGAACCGTCAGCCGCCGTTGTTGTTGCCACCATACGCGGCCTGAAATGGCACGGTGGTGTCAAACGCGACGCGCTCGAATCTTCGAACGTCGACGCGGTGAAGACCGGAGCGGAGAACTTGGCGAATGCCGTCCGCATCGTCAAGATGTACGGACTGCCACCTGTTGTTGCCATCAATAAGTTCCCCTCCGATGCTGCCGAAGAAATCGCCGCTGCCAAGAGCGCGGCCATCGAGGCTGGAGCAGTCGATGTTGCCGAGGCGAGCGGATTCGCAGAAGGCGGCGCCGGCATGACCGAACTCGCGGAAGCAGTCTGGGATGCGGCCCACTCTGGAGCCGCGGATGTCAATCTGCTCTACGGGGATGACCTTTCGACCATCGATAAGGTTGAGCGCATCTCCGAAAAGCTGTTCAACGCCGACGGTGTCGATTGGGGACCGCTTACCAAGACGACTGCGCGCCGCTTCGAGTCGAACGGTTGGGACTTCCCGATCTGCATGGCCAAAACCCACCTATCCGTTTCCGCAAATCCGCGATTGCTGAACGTGCCGCGCGGACACACCATACCCATCCGCGAGTTACGCGTGCTCGCCGGTGCTAAACAGATCGTGACGCTGGCAGGGAACATCATCACCTTACCGGGACTGCCTTCCAACCCGAACGCCTGGGACATCGACCTAAACGACGAAACCGGCGAAATCACCGGTATATTGTCGACGTAAATCCGTTATCATGTTGAAAACCCCGATTTCATCGCGAAGTTGGCAGATGTGAACGATGTAGGCGAAAGAGTCATAACCAATATGTTCTCGTCGAGTATGTTTCCGGACCAGACCAATCCAGCGACTCCATACAGGTCGCTAGTGAATTGATGGTGGAACGATATGCTTAAACTTCTTGGCATCGGGATATGCGTCACTTCGATATTTATGTTCACATCTCAAGCCGGCATTGCAGGACTTAACACGGCTGAAGACGACAACGAAGGCGCACACCTCGCAACTGTTACCGAGCTCGCTTCGGAGCAAGTGCAAGATTTAACGGGATCGCTGGGCGATCTGTCATTAAAGGATCAATCGAAGCAAGTTGCGGCTACAAATAGAACATCAGATGTGGAGAGCCGCATCGTTGAGGACACACCGGTATCTAGGGCGATCGCTGAACTGGCAGCACTAACCGAGGCTGAGGTACGAGATCAAAGTGCTTACCTAACTGCCGTTGGAGAATTGAAAGCTGAATGGACACCTCGATACAACCTCGCGACTGACGACTACACAAAATTGACTTTCAGAATCCAGACCGTTAAAGATACCGCAGTGCGCTACTTTGATCTGCAGAGAGAGCTGACCTCACAGATCAACGATCGGAATCTTCGAACTGCCGCCGCTAAAAACGATGCGAACGAGTTGCGACAGTACGAACTGTGGCGCGAAGCATCGGATAAGCTGCTAGAACGCTTGGACGGAATTGTTAAAGACCTCAACGACATGAATATCGTTATAGATAAATTGCATCTGTCAGCGAATTTCTCGTTGATTTATGACGGTTTCGAGACCCTGACTATCTCCATCATTCAGTTGCACGACGATCTGGAAGTTTTTTGGGAGAAATCGGAACAAATAACCACTACTTTTGGAAATTGAAAACTCTGAGACAATCTTTCAATAGAATACGACTTGAACAGTTTGTGCGTTCCAATAGGACCGAGATTTATGGTACAGTAGTACGATTAATTGGTGTGGTGGGGCTGTTTCTACCTTGGGTTTTGATGGATGATGCGGCTAGTTCCCTTACCGGGCCGAAAATAGCGGTATATTTCTGGAACGGTGCTGACAGAGAATATCTCCTTGAAAACCGATTTCTTGAAATCTTGGTATTCTCGGCAGCGACATGGACGATTTTTGTATGCGTGATGTACGCGACCGTCAGACCAATGTTCGTCGGTCACAGTCTGACTGCGCATATCCTGACACTCGTCGCCTTTATAGCCTTCCTTTTGGGTGCTAGGAACGCGGTAGACGATGATCACATCGTTGTATGGAACATGTTCATTCCCCACATCGGTTTGTGGGCGATTGCAGTAAGCACTCTCGTTTCGATGGTTATGATCCTTGCATCAGAACGCAGTCACGCAAATCCGCCTTACGGACATAGATTTCGATAGGGAGCAATAGGCCATAAAACGGCGGAACATCGAAGTTATACAAGACTCATGGCCCGTCCTCGATACCGATCCCGGCGCATCACTTGACGAGATTTCGAAAAGGGTACGATCCTTGGCGTCGTAGATTCATCCCGGCACCAACTTGGGGAGCAGTTGGTCCACCGATGCGGTTCTCCAAATCAAAAAAGCATTCGGCGCGCGAAGTATGCCCAACATCCCGTAGCCCAACGTCATTCTGAACACAGCGCAGCGGAGTGAAGAATCTAACACGCCAACTCAGCTCAAAGCACTTCAGATTCCCCGCTCCACTCGGAATGACAAATCA
>JAAXHR010000430.1:1590-3491 GCA_012270805.1 Dehalococcoidia bacterium | reverse complement strand
GAGTCGGCTCGCGCTGCGATATCTTCTGTGGAAACCGCGTACCACGCTGGAGTGGCCTCGGCGTATTGGTTGTTCTCACAAGCAAATATGACCGGCAAGTCCCAGATCGCTGCCAAGTTCATCGATTCGTGGACAACACCTTGGCTAGTTGCTCCGTCGCCGAAGAACGCGACTCCTACAGACTCGTTTTGCATGCTGCGATATTTGGAAGTCAATGCTGCACCGACGGCAAGTGGAACTGATGCGCCGACAATCGCGTTCGCGCCCAACATGCCCTTGGAAAAGTCGGCGATGTGCATGCTACCGCCCTTGCCTTTGCATTGACCGGTGTATCGCCCCATGATCTCAGCCATCATCGCCTTCGTATCAAGACCTTTCGCGATGCAGTGGCCGTGACCTCGGTGCGTTGATCCAATCCAGTCTTTCTCGGTCAAGTGTGCGCAGATGCCTGTAGGCACCGCCTCTTGACCGTCGGAAGGGTGCGTTACGCCCATCGCGTTCCCGCGGAACGTCTGTTCCAGCATCGTCTCCTCGAAACGTCGGATCCGGTACATCGTTTCGTAAAGCCAATGCAGTTTTTCTCTAGTTATTCGCATCACGCAATTTCCCTGCCGTTGGAAAATCCTCTTTCATATCAACCAACGGGATTGCACTTGTTTGGGTTCGTTGAGATTGATGTTACAAGTCGAAACGCCCGTATACGCAGTTCTGAACATCGGCGTTGGTATCGACGTTGTGAAATCGCTTCGCTCGGTGCAACTACAATCGAGTGTCGGCAATTGTTCAACGGAAGAGGCTATGGCTCAGGTCTGGATCGACATAGAAGACAACGACAACTGCGGATATTTCCCAATGCAGACTTTCGAGGTTCGCGGGCGGGAGCGATCCGCCTCTAGCATCCTGCTTGACGACGTGGCGAACGTTGATGGTCAGTGTGAGGCGGTTGGATGGTCTGACGACGGGCGCTGCGAGATCCGCGTCGTTCCGGTCGGTGATTCAGGTGCTGGCGAGTCGATATTAATTCACGGCGGTAATCACGGAATCAGGCTACGTCCCAATCGTGCGGGAGCCGATTGGTCGCTCGAAGCTGAGGACGAATTTGGCGAACCGTACATGCTATTGCCGAGCGGGACTTCAGTCGAGTTCGTCGAGTCCGAGGAGACTTGCTAAAATGCGTTGTTTGGCACGGGTTGTACGCGTTGACACTGAAGCGTAGTGGCAAATAAGATAGATGATTGCGCGCAGCGAGAACTTGCGCCACTGGAAAGATCGATTAGGCACAACTGAAAGATGATTCCGGCAGTTCGAGACCGTCTGCCCGCTAATTGACCAAGAGAACGGCGAATGGACCCACAACCGCTTTCATCGTCCGAATGGGCGCAGATAGGCACCGCGCTCAAATTTCTCTGGGCCGCGCTGGGTTGCGCAATCGTCGCAGGTTTCAGCCTCCTCACCGCCCATGCCATCATTGTCTCGCTGGTGGATACGAACACGATCTCAGCCCGATGGTCCAGCCTCCGCCCCATCTTCTACGCTATCGGTGCTCTCGCAGTCGTCGGCGTCATCGCTTGCTTCGTGTTTGCAGCGCTCAACATGGACTGGCTGGAAGTCAGATATTCCAGGTATTGGCAGTGAAATCGACTACAATCCCAGCGAATGTTCGGGCGGAAACCTTGCTTAATTCGGCTTACTCAGCAACCCAGGAGTTGATACATCTTGGCAGCATTGCTTGAGTTTCTGCGCGAGAAACACCGGACCACGCCTATGTGGCTAAAGGTGTTGATCCCAATCCTCGGAATCGGGTCTCTTGGCGTAGTAGCGGTCATTGGCGCGGTGTTGGCGTTCATCATCACAGCTTGGCTCGGCCAACCCATACCAGTGTTGGGATTCGATCAATCGGT
>JAAXHR010000430.1:0-1504 GCA_012270805.1 Dehalococcoidia bacterium | reverse complement strand
TCCACTGGCGAACAGGTGCAAGGGCTAGGTATGGACTGCACGTTCTGCCACCGGACAGTTACATCGCAAGCCAACGCCGGCGTACCTCCTGTCCAATTCTGCGCCTACTGCCACCAAGTCATCGGCGGAGAGGAAAGTGAACCGCTCACTCAAGTTCGAATGGCGGCGGGAATCGTCGGCGACGAACCGCATCCTATCGACTGGAAACGCGTCCATCGAATGCCCGACCACGTCAGGTTCGTTCACGAACCGCATATTCGATACCTCATCCAACACCCTGAAGCGGTCACCAACAGCACGAGTAGCGTGACGATGGGCGTCGCTGGGGTTTGCTCAACGTGTCACGGCGATGTTGCAGCCATGGAAGAGGTTGCTCAGGTTGAGCCTCTCAAGATGGGACAATGCGTAAACTGCCACCGCGACAACAATGCGCCGACCGATTGCGCATCATGTCACCACTGATCGATCAACTCATAATTTAGAGAAGAAAACGACCAAACCACCAGATGAAACTGAGCCGAAGAGAGTTCCTGGCACTAGGCGCGAAGGCGACTGCTGGCACGATGATTTTCGCTGCCTGCGGTCTGCCGGAACGCGAACTCATTGTCCAGAGTCCGATCGACATGCCCGAAGATCTCGTGCGTGGCGAGGACGCTTGGTACGCCACGACTTGGCCAGATATGCCTGGCGGCGACGGTCTAATCGTTCGCGTAATGCAGGGTCGAGCGAAGAAAATCGCTGGCAACCCTGACCACCCGGTCAATCGCGGCAAACAGAGCTCGCGTCATGACGCGGCGATTCAACTGACTTATCACCCCGATCGCATCAGTGAGCCTATGTTCCGACAGAGCAAGGGCGGTTTGTATGACCCGATCTCGTGGCAACGCGCTGAGCAGTTGATGCAACGCGCTGTTGAAGCTGGCAAGGACAACATGTCAGTGGTCACGAACCCGTTGGGCGGACATTTGGAATGGGTCGCGATCAACTTCGCGGCGTTGAACGGTGGTCGTCACATCAAGTTCGATCCGACCGAACAGGGCGTTATGCAGGATGCGATCAGGTTCGTGTACGAGCAGGAAGATCCGCCCTACTACGACATCGCCAACGCAAACACGATTCTTTCAATCGGACCCGACTGGCTCAGCACGTGGCAGTCGTCGGTCGGGTACTCCGTCAGATACGGGGATTTCCGATCCAAGACCGATCGCGGTTATCTCATCCATGCGGAACCGCGGATGTCGATGACAGCAGCGAACGCCGATCTCTGGCTTCCGGTAATTCCTGGATACGAAGGTCATTTGGCGATGAGCATCGCACAGGTGATCGTCAATGAACGGCTGACGGGTTCAGGCGAAATCGCCCGATTCTTCAACCAGATCCCGACTTCGTCGTTAGTCGGCTTCCGACCCGAAGACGTCGAAGAACGAGTGGGCGTGTCAGCGTACAAGATCCGCAAGGCGGCGCGGCATTTCGCCGAGCATCGCCCGAGTCTTGCATTCGCAGG
>JAAXHR010000331.1 GCA_012270805.1 Dehalococcoidia bacterium | reverse complement strand
CAATCAGGATCCAATCGCACGTTGCGTGAGGGCTCGATGCCCTTGATGTCGTGGTTCGAGCCCGGCTTCGTGCAAACCAACCTCATACACATGTCGCCGTACCACGGGAGGGGAGTATGCCGGTAGCCGCATGGCGCGACGGTTATGTCTCCGAAGGTGGCTCGAAACGGCGTGTATTCGCCGACGAGGAACCCCATGACTCCGCCGAACGCCATGAACCACTCGTTGAAGTCAGGATGGATGTGGGGATCGCCGGGAGCCCCGCCGGGTGATGTGATCACGGTTGCCCGATTTCGGCTGTCCTTAATGAGGATACGGCTCGATTTGAATTCCGCTCCGAAGTGCGTAGAGAGTTCTTCTTGAGGGACATCTCTCGCTGCAGTTATAGCTGCCTTAGTGCGGAGGTCTTCAACGATTTCGGCGTAGGAGACGTGGCGTTGGTTGACGTCGGACATTTGAGAATCCCAATTGGTCGAGGGCGCGTTGAATTGAAGCCGAGTTTAACACTGCAAGGGGTATACGTCTCCTGAGATTGGTGCCGAGAGTGGGATTCGAACCCACACGCCGTTTAACGGGCCGCGGGGTTTAAGCCCGCTGCGTCTACCGTTCCGCCATCTCGGCAACCTTCATCGCCGACAACATCAAGCACGCTTAAGATTCTAACCAAGTAAGGCACACGAGGCGGATTGCGAAGCACCGACAGCCTGTTCAAACTCTCGAAGAGACCGAGGAGCACGAGGTTGACAAACGAAAGCCAAACTACTGTAGGCATCATTGGCGGAACTGGCTTGTACGAGTTGGAGAGTTTCAGAGACGCACAATGGGTGTCGGTCCAATCACCGTTCGGCGAGCCGTCCGACGACATCCTTATCGGTACCTTTGAAGGTATCCGCGTGGCGTTCCTTCCGCGCCACGGTCGAGGGCACCGCATACCAGCCGATCAAGTCAACTATCGTGCCAACATTGACGCGTTGAAACGCGTGGGCGTTGACCGCTTGCTTGGATTCAGTGCCGTGGGATCGCTCAAAGAAGAACTTGCGCCCGGCACTTTGGTGCTGGTGGATCAGTACAT
>JAAXHR010000320.1:2108-2995 GCA_012270805.1 Dehalococcoidia bacterium | reverse complement strand
AGATGATCAAGCTCAGCCTGCAATCGCTCTGCTACCGCGACACATTCAACGCCGGCGAGATCGACCTTTTCGGGATGATCGACAAAGCCGAGGAGTACCGCCTCGATGGCATTGACATCCACTTCGCTCACTTCGCATCCACCGATCGCGACTACCTCGAAGAAGCCCGCATGGCGACCCTCAAAGCCGGCCTCCACATCTGCTACATCGGTGTCTCCAACAACTTCGGCATGACGGGAGACGAGCAGCGCGCCCAGATCGACAACATGAAGAAGTGGATCGATGTCGCCGACGCTATGGGCATTCAAATGGTGCGCTCGTTCGGAGGTTGGGTCACAGAAGGGGAGACCGAGGAGACAGTCTGGCCTCGCATCGTCTCCGCCACCAAAGAAGTTGCCGAATATGGAGCATCGAAAGGCGTGATGGTCGGACTTCACAATCACAACCACGGGTGCGCGCCTGCCACCGGTGAACAGGTTATCCGCATCCTCGACGAAGTCAACAACCCCTACTACACCCATATCCTCGACACTGGACAATATCGCGGCTCACCCGGCGCATCGCTAGGCGAACGCGGTGTTGAAGACGTTGAACACAACTTCTACGGCTCCATCGAGACATCGGCCCCTAGGGCGGTCCACGTCCGCGCCAAGATCTACCGCATCGCCTCCGGCTCCGAAGCCTGGCTCGACTACGACCGCATCATGAAGATCATCAAATCCGTAGGCTTCAACGGCTGGATGTCAGTCGTCTTCGAAGGACAAGACGAACTCGATGAACCGACAGCAGTCCCATTAGCCGCCACCTTCCTGCGTCGTAAACTCGACGAATACGGAATGTGAACACTCCAACCTAATCCAAAGGCGCGATATTTCCCGGCGTTTCAC
>JAAXHR010000320.1:0-2058 GCA_012270805.1 Dehalococcoidia bacterium | reverse complement strand
GCAACCGGCCTTTGGTCATAGTCAGAGACCCGATAGCGATCGATGCCGTGAATTCGCCGAAACTAGTTGTGTCGGATCGTAGCTCTATGGCTAAATCTTAATCAAACAGTTTTCACTTCTTCCCCATCTCAATGCCCTCAACCGTCCGAACATCCCCCACCTTGACCCCCGTCACCAACGCGAATCCCTCATCCACCCATCCGGTAACCCCACCGATCATCTCCTTTACAGGCCGCCCCAACCTCGCTAGCCTGACCGCTGCCTTATTCGCCCCATTGCAGTGCGGCCCCGCACAATACACAACAAACAGTGTGCCCTCATCCCAATCCGTCAAGTTCCGCTCCACGATCCTCGCATGAGGCAAATTGATCGCACCTGGCACATGACCAGCCTCATACAATTCGGGGCTCCTCACGTCCAGCAACACGAAATCCGCAACACCGCGCTCCAACGCGTCGTGAACGTCCCAGCAGTCAGTCTCGAAAGCCAGCCGTCGCTCAAAATGATCCAGCGCATCTTCGGACGAAGCCGCTGGCACGGCGGTCACGTTATTTGGCATCGATCATATCCTTCGGACAATTTCGGGGCGAACCAACCAATCTGGTTCAAAGTGCAGATTTTAAAATCTCAAGGCCAACCATAGCCATGAGCATCATCCTTTACTACAATCCCACCTGCGGCAACTGTGCTCGAAAGGCTCAGCGAACGTCAAGCCTCGACTGGCTGAACCGCGTCCAGGTCTCGGCCGAAGATTCCTCCATCGGCCAAGTCCCGCCTGGCGAAATAGTCGTGCTGCACAACGAAACCCAAAGAGTACTCACGGGTATCGACGCGACCAGGATGATCTGCCTGAACATTCCGGCATATTGGATCTACGGCATAGCCCTCTCCATCCCGTCGATCCGAAGAATGTTCGCCAAAGGCAACGTTAGGTGCGATGATGACACTTGTGCAATCCACGTGGAATAGATCTACTCCCCCCGAAACACCGGCCGCCGCTTCTCCTTGAATGCCTCCACGCCTTCTCTGAAATCCGCCGAGTCAAATACTCGGAACTGCAAATTGAAGTCATTATCGCTCAACTTGTCGGTGTCCGGAACCACCGATAATCGCCGAATCATGATCTTGTGATCGCGGGCCGCGAGCGGCGCACCACTCGCAATCTGCCGCGCCAACTTGTCCACGGCATCCTCAAATTCATCATCCTCCACCACTGCGGTCACCAAACCGAATCTCACCGCGTCGTCAATGTCGATGATCCGTCCCGATAGCACCAGATACTTTACCGCCGGAACTCCCGCAACCGCGATCATCCTTCGCAATTCGTCCCAACCAGCCGTCAACCCCAACCGATTGACCGGCACTCCAAATCTAGACTCCCTCGTCGCGATCCGAATATCCGTTGCCGCTGCAAGCTCCAAACCGCCACCAACGCAGAATCCTTGGATCGCAGAAATGGTAGGGCAGCGCAACCGCTCAACTTGATCCAACGCCGACTCGAACGCACGCGCATACCGCGCCGCTGACGCCGAGTCGTACCGATGCTCATCAAAATCCTTAATATCCGCACCGGCCGAGAACGCCTCACCGCCCGCACCTCGGAACACCACGCAACGGACGGAGGTTTCGGCTTCGAGATCGGCCAAGATGTCCCCCAAGGATTGCCACATCTCATACGAAATAGCGTTGCGCTGTTCTGGCCGGTTGAAGGTAATGGTGGCTATCGAATTGGTGCGGTCTACGAGTAAAGAGGTAGTCATCGGATTCGTTTTTCGAGTTTGGCCCAAACGCGGATCGAGGGCGCTATCTGAACAAGATAACGCCCTCGATCGACCACTGTCACTCCCTCGGACGGGAAGCATCCCTGGGTTCCCCCACTTGTGGGGAAATGTCCGAAGGACAAAGGGGGTATGCTCTTAAACCATCAACCGTCTACTGCGCTTTCGAGACGTTCAAGATCTCGAGCAGGAAGCCAGCCCACAAGCTGTACGGTGCGACGTACGGGTTGCTGTTCGTCGCAAAACCACGCCAGTAGGTGTTGTTAAACGTCACAACGTG
>JAAXHR010000059.1 GCA_012270805.1 Dehalococcoidia bacterium | reverse complement strand
CTCACACGGACCGAAACATAGCCATTGTCGAAGAGGGTCGTCGTTTGATCGAAGCGGGTCACAAACGGATCATCCTCTTCGGTGCGTCCGTCCGCCATGCCGAGCTCTTGGCGGCCGCCTTCTTGGCGCTCGAGATCGAAGCCCATGTCGTGACTGGAAAAACGGCAACCGTTGCCCGAGCGCGCGCGATCGAGAAGTTTCGGCAAGTTTCGTCCCGCCCCATGATCCTATGCAATTTCGGCGTCTTGACAACAGGGTTTGACGCCCCCAACACCAGCGCAGCCATCATTGCCCGGCCAACGCGGTCGCTGGTCCTGTTCAGCCAAATGGTGGGACGCGCCACGCGCGGCCCCAAGGCAGGCGGCAACGAAACTTGTGCAATCTCCACGGTCGTTGACATCGACTTGCCGGGATTTGGCGACGTTGCCGACGCGTTCACTAACTGGGAGGATGTGTGGAATGGCTCAAACTGAACAATACGAACTTGCGGGCATTGTAGGTGCCGAGATCATCCCGCTTCGGCTCGCCATCACGGCAATGCGGGACTCAGGCTACAAGAACACCGCCTACGCCATCGCCGAGTTGATCGACAACGCCATCCAGGCGTCTGCGACAACGGTTGAAGTGCTCTGCATGGAGAAGCGGGAAACTGTTTCGACGCGAGCGCGACGGCGTCTACACGAGATAGCCGTCCTTGATGACGGCTCAGGCATGGACGCGGCGACGTTGCGCACGGCGCTTCAGTTCGGCAACGGCACACGGCTTGGTGACCGATCCGGTATCGGCCGGTTCGGGATGGGGCTGCCGAACGCATCGATCTCGCAGACCCGGAAAGTCGACGTCTGGAGTTGGCAGAATGGACCGTACAACGCCATCCATACCCATATCGACTTGGATGCAATCGAAGCCGGAACCATGCGGGATGTTCCTGAACCGGAGCACCAGCCCGTTCCACACAGATGGCGCGATCTCTCCGGCGGCCTCGGCATCAGCGGGACTTTGGTCGTCTGGTCAGAACTCGACATCGACCGACTAACATGGAAGAGCGCGACCCACACTCTGCAAAAAACGGAACAGATCGTCGGGAGGATCTATCGTCGATTCATAGTAGATGGATCGGTAACGATCCGTTTGTTTGCCAAGGAAGAAGGAGCCGACGTACTGCAAGACCGATCTGCCGTGCTTAACGATCCCTTGTACCTATCGCCGTCACTTGCGATGCCAAAACCATTCGACACGAAGCCAATGTTCGAACTGGTCTTCGACGAGCAACAAGAGATCGAGTACAACGGGGACATTCACCCCGTTACCGTGCGCTATTCGGTCGCTACCGAAGCCACCACTGCTGAGGCGGGGACACAGGACCGTGGTCAAACCGGATATGGCCGCCATGCGGCCGACAACGTCGGCGTTTCCGTTCTCCGCGCGGGAAGGGAGATCATGCTCGATCAAGGGTGGTGCATTGGATATGATCCACGCGAACGCTGGTGGGGAGCGGAAGTCGCGTTTCCTCCTACCCTGGATGAAATTTTTGGGGTCACGAATAATAAGCAAGCCGCCACGCACTTCGCCGAGCTTGCGACAACGGAATGGCAACAGCTCGCCGAGGACGGTGAGCTGTTCATCGATGTCGTGAACAGGTTGAAGGAGGATCGCGATCCGCGCGGCTGGCTGCTGGAGTTGGCAGACAGCATCAAGCGGAACCTTGAACAGCTCCGGAAAAGGATCAAGGCACAAGGCGCCGGGAACCGTTCAAGCAAAAGGACTCGTCACGGCGACGCCGACGACGTGACAACGGCTGTCAACAAGAGATGGAAGGAGCGGTCAAGACAACGACCGATCGAAGGCGAAGATCGTCCAACGACCGCCATCGACATCGAGGAAATCCAATCCGACCTGACGATGAACAAGAATTATAGCGACGCCGATGCGAAGGAACTGGTATCGCTGATTCACGATGCAGAACTGAAGGTCGTCTTCCTTGAGGCGGACTTCACGAATCGCTTTGAGTTGTTCAACGTCGAGATCAAGGGAAATGTCACGGAGATCACGTTCAACAGGCAACACCCGGCTTTCGACGATGTTTTCGGAACGCTGGCCACGGTCGAAGAAGACGTCAGCGGCCTTTCCAAGGAAGAGATAGCGGAGAGACTTTCGCGAGCTATCAACGCGGTGAAGATCACTTTCGCGGCTTGGGCGCGCTACGAGCGTGAGGCCGGGATCGACCGTGCAAAAGCCTTGCAGAAGGTCCGCTATGATTGGGGACAACTCGCTGCAAATTTTCTCCTCCCGGAAGACCCCCTCGTCATCTAACACCGCGGATACAGAGCCGATGCTCGT
>JAAXHR010000058.1 GCA_012270805.1 Dehalococcoidia bacterium | reverse complement strand
ACATTTTCCTACTCTCCGTTACGGTCGATCCGTTTGGAATTCGCTATTGCGGGGCACCGTCACATGGTCCCATTCCGGTCAAGTTGTGAACCAGCGCACCTCGCGATTAAAATTGTAATGCAACCGTAACGTTAGTACTGCCTCGATGCCACTCGGTTCGCGTCACCACAGGCCGTTTCATGGCGATCAAATCTAACGTTGATTTTTACGCTTTCCTGCAATATAATCAAGGTTTGTGCAACGTAATCGTATGCATTCGCAGCTCTGATTTCGACATCTGTCATTCAAGGGCGCGCATGTGATTCTCGCACGGCTCATAGCCGGCGAACGTTGCAAACCACAAAGGTGTCGAAGGACAAGTTACGTATTCGGGAGCAATGCTTGCATGGACTCAATCGATCGTCAAATAATCGCTGCCTTAAATGAAGACGGGCGTGCCGCAAACGCGAAAATCGCCAAAAAGGTCAAAGTGAGTGAAGGGACTGTCCGCAGACGTCTCAAAAAACTCACCAGCGACAAGACGATCAACATCGTGACTGTCCAAGACCCGCAGAAGATGGGTTATCAGTCCGAGGTCCTCATCGGCATGCAAGTCGAACCCGACATGCTCGAAGAGGTCGCATCTCGAATGGCGGAGTTCAAGTACACTACCCTAGTCAGCATTACGACAGGCACTTACGACGTTTTCGCTTGGGCAACGTTGCCCAACGCCGAGAGCCTTGGCGAATTCATCCGCGATCATGTCGGCAAGACGCCCGGCGTGCAACGCACCGAGACATTCGTGTCTTTAGGAGTGCGGAAGCGTTCCTACAGTCTGCCGATAGAGGTCTAAGCAGGATACCGTTGACCAGCACGGTTTGGATTGCCTGAACCGGAATGAACACTCCGACTACCATCCATCCATCTGATCTGAAAAGATCGGTTTCCCTGACTTGGGGTCCCTCTCTCTTTGATTGGCTGATTCCCACCGCAGACACTCGCCATCGCATAGCGGCAAGTATTGCGTTTATCGCCCTGATCGTTGTGTGTAGCAAGATCCGGTTTTATCTGCCAGACAATCCGACTCCGATCACGTTGCAGACATTAGCGATATTGACCGTTGGCGGCGTGATGGGTTTGCGATGGGGGCTGATATCCGTATTCGGATACCTCGCCATCGGAGCATTGGGTTTCTTGGCGTTCGCCAATCAGCCCTGGGGTTTCACGTCACCGGCCGATGGTTGGGCATACGTCACTGGAGTGACCGGCGGATACCTTCTCGGTTTTCTGCTAGCAACCGCCGTTGTCGGGGCGCTCAGTCAGTATGGTTTCGACCGCTCCAACTCGCTCTGGGCCAACGCGCTAGGCGGCATCACTGTATACGTACCAGCGATCATTTGGTTGGCGGTCGGTGATTTCGGATGGCCAGCTGATGGCAAGTTGATGATGGATGGTATGTACATCTACCTGCCTGGCGACTTCTTGAAGGTGATCGCAGCATCGGTCTTGATTACCGGGCTCTGGAAATTTGCGGATAATCTACGGTCTGGGCGGGAACCCCGAGACGTTTGATCTCGATGTTTCTGTTCAGACGAAGTCCGCACCCGTAGCGACAGCGTCAAAGTTGCAATGAACGGGTCTTCCCAAACACGCATTTCGGCTCTGTCGCGCATGACCAACGACTCACTCTAGGATTTCTCATGTACAAAGACACAGATTGCGGGGCTCCCCGACCATCTGACATCGACCGCGAGATCACTGTCGCGGGCTGGGTTCATCGTCGCCGCGACCACGGTAACCTGATCTTCGTAGATCTACGCGACCGCACCGGACTGTTGCAGGTCGTGTTCAACCCCGAACTCGCTCCAGACGCCCACCATCTCGCCGAAGGGATGCGGAGCGAATGGGTGATACAGGCACACGGCACTGTCAGGGCGAGGCTGCCCGGCGCAGCGAACCCGAACCTCGCAACTGGTGAAGTAGAACTCGTAGTCAGCGATTCGCAAGTATTGAACCGCTCATTAACACCGCCGTTCGAGGTCGAGGACGACACCGACGCTGACGAATCCACTCGAATGGCCAATCGGTTTATCGACATCCGCCGTCCAGAGATGCTGGTCCGATTGCAACTGCGGCACCGCGTCACTCACCTGATTTGGGACCATCTGACAGACAACGGTTTCACACAAGTCGAGACGCCGATATTGATCAAGTCGACGCCAGAGGGCGCCCGCGACTACGTGGTCCCGTCTCGCGTGCGTCCGGGCACGTTTTACGCGTTGCCACAATCTCCGCAACAGATGAAGCAGATGTTGATGGTCTCTGGAGTAGAACGGTATTTCCAGATTGCGAGGTGTTTCCGCGACGAAGACCTGCGCGCGGACCGTCAACCGGAACACACGCAACTGGACCTCGAAATGAGCTTCGTGCATCAAGATGATGTAATGGCACTAGTGGAGGGGCTGTACACGAGGATCATTCGCGAAACCCGTCCTGAGGCACGACTCGAAACACCGTTCGTCAGGCTCTCATACGACGACGCGGTCGAACGATACGGGTCTGACAAACCGGACACGCGTTACGGGCTTGAAATGTCGACGATCACCGAAATCGCCGCGCGGTCCGATGCGCGAGTGTTCCAAGCCGTCGCAGCATCGGGTGGCACCATCAGAGCATTCGCAGCGCCAGGATGCGCCGATTACACGCGCCGACAGACGGATCAGCTTATCGATGTCGCTCGGACCGCCGGTGCCCAAGGTCTGGTCTATATCGCGATCGATAAGTCAGCATCTTCCGTCGACGAACTCGATGCTGACCACATC
>JAAXHR010000311.1 GCA_012270805.1 Dehalococcoidia bacterium | reverse complement strand
TAACCTTCGTACCGGCCGGAGAAAATGCCTGTTTCGGCGAGGAACAGATTCACTGTCTCCACGTCGCCATCAGATCTGGCCAGCACCGTCAACGCGTCGTTGTCATCGATCTCGTCTTCGGTGTAATCGACATTTTCAGCGGCCTCTCTCTTGGTTGCCAGCATACTCTCCTTGGTATCGGTATCGGGATTGTCGCATCTCCAAGCATCTTCTTGGGTGTCCTCAACCTTCCCGAAGTAAACGGTGTCACCGGGTGAGCAATAGTGGAACGCTTCGCCACCCTTCAGGTTCTCTTTAGTGCTCGTGCGGTAGTAGATCGCCATGATGACGACGTTGTCACCATCCGGCACACTGGCATTCACCGCGAGCCAAGGCGCAATGTTGGCACCTGCTTCGCCATTAGAAGCGTCCTCGTCAACTGTTAACTCGTCCAGCAGTTCCAGGGTTTCGCCATCACAATCCGTACCATTTCCATCCGTGACACATCCATAGAACCTGACCACTGCTCCATCGCCAACGTCGAAGTCAGCGGGATCGAAGTTGGCATTCATAACTTTGCCACGCGTGAAGTTGAGCGTGTAATTTCCGCTGTCTTCGATTACCGATGTGTTGTCATCGTCGTTGTAGATCTCGATGCCCTGCTGTGAGGTTTCCTCCGAAGTGAATTTGATGACATCGTTGTCAGTAGTGTTGTCATCCATATCCGGGTCATAGGTTTCGAAATGGAGGTCGCCCTTAGTAAGGTCATCCCTGATTACCTTGCCCAACGAACCGGCAGTGTCGTCATCATCGAGATCGTCATCGTTAGACGCTCCACGTATCAACACCCCGGACCGCTTGTCGCGTCCAGTGTCGGCGATGCTGATCTTGATCAGGTCAGAATCTGCAAGGATGACGCGCGGCTCGTCCGACGCCGTCTTGGGGTCATAGGCGTAGGTCGCGTAGAGCGTCGAAGCCTGCTCGACCTCCTTGCGGACCTCCCACTTGACGTTGCCGGTAGCGGCGGATCCATCGCCCTTGAGGTCGCAGACCTCGTTTTCGAATATGTCGGCATCGGTGGCTAGGCATGTCCCCACGTTTAATGCGTGGATGGTGCCGGTAGCGGCATCGACCGTCGGCGGATTCTGCTCTGCCGACTGCATCACGAACAGCGCGCCAATTAGCGTAAAGAGTGCCAGCGCACCCAGCATCTTCGATTTCATGCTTATTCTCTCTCTCATGCGGATCTCACTCACTGTCTGGTCTTGTGGGTCACCGTATTGTCGATAGAACCTTGCCGATACACGCTTCACGCACACAAGCGATTACCCGCTCACATACACAAAGACGCGCCACTCGGCGTTCATGTTCCCGAATATACGAACCTCAACGAATCCGATTCAATGCACCACAACGCGTTTAGCGAAACATTTTTTGTGCAGGACAGCCGTCATTCCTTGTAGGACAGCCGTCATTCCCGCGCAGGCGGGAATCCAGAGGGGCGAGGCGGACAGGAGGCATTAACGCACCATGCATGACAAAGCGTCAGCCGCGCATGGATGCCGTCGTGTCTATCCCATGTACCACACTTCACCCCTGTAGATTCCCGCATGTGGGGGAATGACGAGGGATTGCGCGAGATTCAGAGGGGCGAAGTTACGGTGTATGGTTGTCGGAATGAGGGAGGGCTACGTCTACATCCTTGCCAGCAAAAGGAACGGAACTCTGTATGTCGGTGTCACTTCCGATTTGGTGAAGCGGGTGTGGGAGCATAGGAATGATGTCGTGGACGGCTTCACAAAGCGGTACGGCGTACATAGGTTGGTCTGGTATGAAGAGCACGGTACCGTCGAGGATGCGATCGCGCGTGAGAAGGCGATCAAGCGATGGCGACGCGAGTGGAAAGTCCGTCGCATCGAGGAAATGAATCCGGCCTGGCGAGACCTGTACGAAGAGATCATTTGATACCGCGCGCTGTTCTCCACCGCCCCTCTGGATTCCCGCCTGTGCGGGAATGACGTATGGGATGCTAAGGCGCGATCCCCGTCCCATCGCTGTAGTACACCCACACCCCGTCTCCGATCGTCATCGGATCTGCCGGACGTAGCACGTCGAAACGGCTGAATGTCGCATCCCAGGTGTACGCTCGCACATAGCTCTCGCCCAGATATTCCTCAGCCGTCACCGGAACATCTTGGCTGTCTCGCAACGTCACTCCGAAATGACCCTCCGTCTGGTCGCCGTCCGCGTCGATGACGCCTACAAAATTCCAACCTGAATTTGTCGCTATATCTATAAGGTTAGGAATCGCGCCGTCAATCAGATATGTTGGTCCCCGCAATTTCACACGCTGTAGGACAAATCCGGACGACTTCACCCAATATCCGTAACGCGCCCCCACTGATGGCAGCGTACCGAACGAGTGGCTCGATTCCCAGACCCCATTACGACGCATCGCTACTCGCCATCCATCCGTATCCCAACCGACCACTGCCTGAATCGCCGGATCGGTGAATACCGCATCGATCCGCGTGTCTATCGGATCCGCCGGCAGCGATATCGCATTCCACCCGCTCGCCAGATTCAAAACGAAGTCACCACGCTCCGTCGACTCGAACTCGAAGTCGAACTCGACCGGGTTGCCGGCCGCGTCCGTCGCCTCAACCTCGATCTCATGCGCGCCCCGCATCATGCTCAAAGGCCAATACACGAAACGATTCATATCCGGATTCTGGAAATCTTCCGCGATTTGCACACCATCCAATGTCACTGAGTCCAGCGTTACGGTGGTCGATTCCACAAATTCAATAATTATGAACGGTCGCGGTTCACTAACCTCCGAGGCATCGCCCGGATGAACATTGCCGCCACTCGGCTTCAAAGGCGACTCGAAACTTGTATCGAGTCCGAACGTCGCTGACGCCGCCCCCCAGCTCTGAACATATTCACCATCTCGCACATGCCGCGAACGATCGCGAGCGAACGCCACAACCCTGACTTGACCGTCCTCCAACCGACTGCTGCCGCTCCGAGAATTCCACCATTCAACCTCCCACAGCTCGCCGGGCCGCGCATTGCCCGACATCTCTTGGAACTGGAAGGGTTCAGCGTCGTCGCCGGACCCGCACATGTACCGCGTACCCGAATCCTCTTGGGGTTTGCCATTGAACGCGCCGTCGCGATTGGCAATGAAGTCATCCACGTCATATTCGATCTTCCGACCGCGGATCGTTTCCTCCCAGTTCAGATCCTCACACACCACCACGATCCTCGGAGCGCCTTGCAGAAGCTCATCCGATTCGACGCGGACATTGATAGCTTCGTTTGTCAATTGGCTCGGGCCTTCGGCACCCTCGCCGCGACCAGACCCGCCACTCAAAGTAACTGTCAAATGCGGCGATATCCCGTCGTTCGCCTCGAAACGCCGTAGCTCCCGGCCCGAAGTGATGTTGCCCGCATTGTCTCGAACACTCTCGCCCGCCGCGATCCCAACGAACGGAGTCGCATCCGATGCCAACTCATGCCTCAACTTAAGGAACACGTACTGCTCATAGACCATCACATCCACGACCTCCGCCTCTGACCCGTCGTCAAGCTCCACGTAGAAAGTATCAAGCGATACCGACGAAGCCGCGATCGGCCCATCAAAAACCACCATCACACCCCTGCGATCCGGTACCGGGCGTTCATCGATATCAACCCCGTAGTATCCAGTCGCAGATCGCGTCGTGCTGACCTCGGGGTCCTTCTCGTCTAGACCGACGATGTGAGCCGAGTAATATCCCAAAACGTTGGGTTCATTGCGCTCTTTCGGATCCTCGACGCCCAGATTATTAATAAAGTACGGATTGCCAGGATCGGAGTCCGAGAAACCGACATTCCCGGCGCGGTCGGCCACGAAAGCTTGGAAGTCGATCCCGTATTCCAATTCGTCTCCATCCAGCCGCAACCTCAACGAATCATCGAAACGCGCCGAACTCGCCCCATCGCTGTAGCGATCGGCCAAGATGTAGCACGTGTCTTGGGCCCTACCGCAAGAATCATCGCCAAGGTCGTACAGCTGCCTGGGCTCCACCACCCCGAAAGGGTCGTCCCCTGAAGTGCTGTACCCGATGTAATCGGCCCGGCGCGAAACGCTGCCGTTAGTGCCGCTTCCTCGCACATGGGCACTAGGCGCGATGCCGTCCAGAGCGAAATCAGAGTTTATGGAGGAATCGGCGTCGTTGTCGACCACCAATCTGAAAGAATCACTAGCCAACCCAGAATCGTAGTCTTCAAACGACCCGATGAAATCCGGCGAGTGATCGTCGCTCGCCGATAGATGCCTCGGAGTGTCGATATCAATTCGCGGCGGTTCGTAATCAATCGCGATCCTCAGCGTACGTCTCCTGCCCCCAGAGTCGCGGTACTCCACCGTCACTGGCCCGCTCGCTACGCCGATAACTGCAGCATCTGACTCCCGACTGCCCGAATCGCCGTCTCGAACTTTGACGCCCCAATCCTCGCTCGGACCCGACTCATCGATCTCGGTCCCATCGCCGTTCGCGTCCGTCAACCTTATGTACCCCTCGTACCTCCCTGTGAAGAGTCCTGTCTCAGTCAGATACAGATTCACGTAAGCTTCGTCGCCGTCCGACCTCACACGCAGGAGCAACTCATCGTTCCCGTCGACCTCGTCGTCGGTGTAAACAACATCGCCGTGACCGTCACGCTCATCGGCCTCGCTGCTGCCGCATCGCCAGACATCGTTAGATTCGCGGTCAGGCTCATTCGAGCCACTGCCGCAGTGACGGTATGTAGAACCGCCGCCCATCTCCTCGCGATCGCTTGTCTCGTAGTACATGGCATAGATCACCACGCTCTTGTCGGCCGGCACACCGGCATTGACGATCAACCACGGGGCTATCGACGGGCTAGTGCTACCCGAACTCTTGTCCTCGTCGACCCGCAACGATGACGTGATGTCATACAGCTCGTCGTCGTTTGCGCTGTCCAGAACGCAACTCTTCGCACTTGTGACGCAACCGAAGAAACGGATGTTGCCATCAACGTC
Organism: Dehalococcoidia bacterium; assembly: GCA_012270805.1. Lineage (GTDB taxonomy): Bacteria > Chloroflexota > Dehalococcoidia > Lucifugimonadales > Lucifugimonadaceae > Bin127. Next base: position 1,239 of record JAAXHR010000311.1, on the reverse strand, counting down.
CATCGGATGATACGAACTGCCACCGTCCATATTCAACGTGTGGCTGCCAGAAACATCGATTGCCGCCGATCCGGAAGACCCCCGGACAATCAACCGCGTGCCAGACTCGAAATCGACATCGACATCGCTATCAATCAAGTCACCATTGACGAGTAAACTCCTTATCTCCGCCAATCCGCCGGCGACCTCGCTATGACCTTCGCCGCGAACCAAAACCGCAGACCGCTTGTCACGCCCAGGATCGAAGACACTTACCTTCAACAGATCCGAGTCCTCGAAAATCGCCCTTGGCTCATCCCAACCCGTCTTCGGATCATGCGCGTAGGTGGCATACAGTGTCGAGACCTCTTCCACCTCATCACGGATTTCCCAATCTCCGGACCTGTCGGACAGATCACACGGCTCATCCTCGAACACGTCTTCATCGGTCGCCAAACATGTGCCCACATTCAACGCGTCGATAACGCCCGTGGCCGCATACGCACGTTCGGCATCGTTTCCCGCAAACTGCAACGCTAACCCGCCGAACAAAACAGCAACGAACAGCACCACTCCCAGCAGGTTCCACCTTGTGTACTTGGGAATTCGCATCAGTGCTGGTTCCGAGTTGGCGGTATCGACGTTCGGATCAGTCAACTTGCAACGAGCGGAAACTAATCCATCGCATCGAAACCGAGCCGCGCTCATAAAGATAAACGTTTATAACGCGGATTTTGTTCCATCAACCGAATAAAACGAACGGGAACGATTACGTCCCTACTTCTCGGTTATGCTCCGCAGGAACGAATCGTTGTCTTTTGAACGGGACAATCGCTCGATGATGCGTTCAGTAGCCTCTGTCGGGTTCCCACTCGAAGACTGCTGTTGGAGCAAAGCGAGCATCCGACGCAACAGCCAAACCTGTCGCAACGTCTCAGGACTCTGCAGCAACTCCTCATGTCGAGTCCCGCTACGGTCCATCGCGACGGCCGGGAAGATTCTTCGCTCAGCCATCGTTCGGTCAAGGTGCAACTCCATGTTGCCAGTTCCCTTGAACTCTTCATAGATCAAGTCGTCCAGGCGGCTCCCGGTATCGATCAGCGCGGTCGCCACGATCGTCAAGCTGCCACCCTCTTCGCAGTTTCGAGCGGCACCGAAGAACTGCTTCGGCGGGTACAACGCCAGCGGGTCCATTCCGCCCGAAAGCGTTTTTCCGCTGCTCGGCAACTTCACGTTGAACGCACGCGCCAAACGCGTCAG
>JAAXHR010000080.1 GCA_012270805.1 Dehalococcoidia bacterium | reverse complement strand
TATGCGAGCAGGATTTGGACAGTTCAACACGCCGGGGCGCGAGTTTCTGCGGTTCGCAGCCCAATACGGTGTCAAGGATGTTTTGCTTAATACGCCGCAACTGCCGGATGCCGGCGGAAAGTGGGAAGTTAATGACCTTGTGAAGCTACGGTTGCAGGTCGAGAGCGAAGGGTTGAAGTTGATGGCGCTGGAGAACGTGCCTACGCACTTTTACTTGGACATCATGCTGGGTGGTCCGAACCGCGAGCAGCAGATCGACAACATGATCCAAACAGTGCGGAACATCGGCGCCGCCGGGATTCCGATCTTCGGCTACAACTGGATGCCGTCGCATGTCTGGCGCACCGAGCCAGAACTCATTCGAGGCGGAGCACTTGCAACCGCGTTCGATTACCAGGAAGCGCTGAAGATGCCGAACACGCACGGTCGGGAGCACACTGAGGAGGAGATGTGGGAACGTCTGGAGGAGTGGATTCGCATCATCACACCGGTCGCCGAAGAGGCGGGAGTACGGTGCGGCATCCACCCGTGCGACCCGCCGGTCGAGAAGCTTGGCGGCATCCCGCAGCTGTTCAGGTCGTTTGATTCGTACAAGCGACTGATCGAGATCGTCGATTCGCCGTGCAACGGCATCGAGTTCTGTCAGGGGACTTTTTCCGAGATGGAGGATGCGGCGAACAGCGGCATCTACGACATGATCCGCTACTTCGGCGAGCGCAAGAAGATCCTGTACGTCCACTTCCGCAACGTGTCGGGGCCGGTGCCCAAGTTCCGCGAGGAGTTCATCAACACTGGCCATGTCGATATGTACAAGGCAATGAAGATCTACCACGAGGTCGGCTACGACTCGTTCTTCATCGACGACCACGTGCCGCAGACGTTCGAGGATACACCATGGGGACACCGTGGCCGAGCGTTTGCGAACGGCTACATTCAGGCGATGATCGAAGCAGTCACGAAGCAGAGCGTGGGCTGATCCGGCACAGGCGGTTTACAGACGGAAGGAAACGGATAAGTACGATGGCAGATTTTAGAGATGCGGTTAGGAGCGGGTTGATCGAGTATATGGAG
>JAAXHR010000106.1:3089-3768 GCA_012270805.1 Dehalococcoidia bacterium | reverse complement strand
ACGCGACAGAACATACTCTTTCCGCTGCCGCGAAATTCGCCGACGATAACGCAATCGTGCCCGTGTCACCGGAAGCAGGTCTTGACATCACTGTGCCATCCATCGACCCGTGCATCCAACATATCGAAACCCGTCCCGAAGTAGTCTCGATCAACCCCGGGGCGACTGCCGAGATCGAACTTAAGGCCCTCGACGCTGACAACCAGCAACTCTCCGAACTTCCCGATAACGCAGATGTCCACTGGTCGGCAATACGCGGAACCATCACCTCGAATTCAAAGACAAAAGCCACCTACACCGCCCCGACATCAGCGGCTGAAGACAACGATCAAATAACTGTGACATTGCAGTATGCCGGTAACCAGTTCACCGCAACAATTGAAGTGATGGTTACCGAACCTGTGCTCACCCCATCGCCGATGCCAGTGCCCACGTCCACGCCGACTCCGTCACCTTCTCCGACATCCACGTTTACTCCGACACCGACGCCAACGCCCACGTCCACTCCGACACCGACACCTTCTGTGACGTTCACTCCCACCCCATCGCCGACGCCAACACCCACGCCCACTCCGACACCGACACCTTCTCCGACGTTCACTCCTACCCCATCGCCAACACCCACGTCCACTCCGACCCTGACACCTTCTGCAACGTTCACTCCCATCCCGTCGCCGAC
>JAAXHR010000106.1:0-2923 GCA_012270805.1 Dehalococcoidia bacterium | reverse complement strand
CTCCCATCCCGTCGCCGACGCCCACGCCCAGTCCGACTCCGACACCCTCTGCGACGTTCACTCCCACCGCATCGCCAACATCCACACCCACGCCCAGTCCGACTCCGACACCTTCTCCGACGTTCACTCCCACCGCATCGCCGACGCCCACGCCCACGTCCACTCCGACACCGACACCTTCTCCGACATTCACTCCCACCGCATCGCCGACGCCCACGCCCAGTCCGACTCCGACACCCTCTGCGACGTTCACTCCCATCCCGTCGTCGACGCCCACGTCCACTCCGACACCGACATCCACGCTCACGCCTACGCTATCGCCTTCTCCCACACCCACACCTACAAATACCTTGACGCCGACTCCTACCCCGACCGAAATAAACGTGACTTTGAACGTGATCTTTGATCGGTTGGTTGGTAACGATCTGACGGTTATGTGGGTATTCGAAGGCTCAAGTGTCCCCGAACCCACGCGTTACGAACTTACTTGGAAAGACACGACTTCCGAAACGTCTGGGACAACTGTGCACTTGCAACCAAACACGATCGAATTCACGATCGATGACATCGATGCGGGAGTGAAGTACGAAATTAGTGTCGTCGCGATCTACGACGATGGAAGGCAATACGTTGGAAAAACCGCATTGCAATTGAATGTTCCCAGAACGCCAAAAGTCGAATCAGTTCAGGCAACTGAGATGAGCATCGCACTGAGTTGGGAGGCGTCAGCGGTTGATACGGGAACAATCAAACGGCCTGTAGATGGTTACGAACTTTCCTGGCGGATCGGAGAGCCAGGAGCCACATTGACATCGGTAACGCTGGACAATGATGTCACCGAATATCAAATTGATGGGCTACTTTCTGGTACCGAATATGAGTTGGCATTGGTCGCACACAACGGATTAGGTACGAGTCAAGCATTCATCACTACTGTTTCGACTGACAGTTCAGCAGTTACACCTACTCCCACTCCGACAAATTCGCCGAGCCCCGTTGCAACCCCGACTCCTACAGCCACGACCTTGCCATCCGACCCCGAGGAATTACGGTTCTCAGAATTGACGACGGAAGGTGCTGCCGTTGAGTGGGCTGCTCAATTGGTTGACGGAGCACTACCAACTGCCTTCGAATTATCTTGGTCTCCAGCGGCCGATGACTCCCCGGCAATGCCAGTCCAACTGTCTCCTTCGACGCGCCGTTACCTAATCTCGGGTGTCGAAGCGAAGACCCAATACGAAATAAAAATCTCAGCAGTTTACGACGACGGATCGAGGATCACCGAACACACCGCATTCATACTTGATGTTCCTAGAAAACCAGATGCGCATGTGGATGTAGTGACTACGAACAACATACGTCTGACATGGGTCGCTTCAGATGATCAAGCTAACATCGTCAAACGGCCTGCCCAATCCTACGAACTCTCATGGCGCCGCAACTCTCCAGACTCGCAATCCGCGACGATCTACTTGGACGCACCTACTGCGTCATTCACAATCGAAGGACTTTCGGGATCGACTGAATACGAAATTGTATTGCAAGCATCGAACGCTCTCGGGTATGGCGAAGCTTGGGTCTGGGTGGTTAAAACTGAGACCGTACCCCCGATCCTAGAGAACACATTGACACCTGCAGCAACACCGCCACCCGTCCCAACGCCGATGGCTGAAATCTCTGGCGACTCCAGAACATCTTCAACAAAGGCGTCAACCAGCAATCGAGACAATGACCCAGAGCCGCCTGAAGACTTTAGCGCGACTCAGGGGCGACACGGCATAATCGTCCACTGGGATAACCCCCAGTGGGATGGTGGTTCCAAAATCCTCGCATACGCTGTGGACTGGCGACCTGAACCGCCTCCGTTCCCCATCTTGCTTCCTCCCGACGAGCGATCAGCCGAAATCCTTGGCATGAAATCCGGCATCAACTACAGAATGCGGGTGAAGGCTCTAAATCAAAGGGACGACAGCTTGCCTGCCGCCAAGAGAATCTACGTCCGCGACACGTTGATAAGAGCGCGTCCACACAATCCCTTCACCGGATCAATATCAAACGGCCGTTCAACAGTCCTGAAAAACGAAACTGAACTACACGGCTTCGAAATCCACGCCGCTCCTGAATCGCTCTTCTGGGGAGACGAGTTGGCGGTCTCGATACAAAGACATCCGCCAGAAGAGGAGTTGATCGCCGAAATGACGTTCCGGCAATTTGCCAATGTTTCTGACATCTTCACCGTCGTCGCTACGCCACATTCACGAAGATCGCGCTTCGACAGCGATGCAACTTCTTACCAATTCGGAAAGCCGGTAGTGCTCTGCATCACGCCAAATCTCCTCGACGCAGTCCCAATCCACAGTTACTCTATCGTTCAAATCGTCGCGCCCTCAGATATTCGAATATTCGACAGCGCGCCGGTCAAAGAAGACGACGAAATCAAGATCTGCGCTCGCATCCGCGAGCTTGATGTCAATAAGAACTCTCCGTTCGCTGTAATCTCAAATCAACTCGCTGCGCAAGCGGATGGAGGTTCGCCGATTCGTGAAGAACGCCCAATCGGCAACGTGGCCATCGTCCTTGTGATGTTCGCGGTCGGACCGACTTTTATAGTTGGCGGACTAACAGTGTTGCGGCAAGCACATAAACCGCCGCCAGAAGCCGTCTAATCAACCATCACTCGAGGCGGCGGGTTCAACACCGGGTGAATCGCCAGCAACTTGCTCGGAGCCGAAGACGGATTGTTCGTTGCATGACGAATTGTCGGCTCGCACAGAAATACATCACCCGCCGGCAATGGGACCCCCTCATCAGCCCCGTACACCGCAGTCATCTCCCCCTCGATGCAGAACATCTTCTCCTCATGTGCTGGATGATAGTGGTTCGACGTGTGCGCACCCGGAGAAAAACTCAACTCCGAAAAATA
>JAAXHR010000107.1 GCA_012270805.1 Dehalococcoidia bacterium | reverse complement strand
AGCGGAAAGAGTATGTTCTGTCGCGTTACACTGCTGGCCGACGGTCTGATTCGCCACGAATGACTCGTCCGAATTGGCGAATGTTGAGACTTGGCAGGTTACGATGCTCGTGGCGGCACTGCAACCTTCGGGCAGGGATACAAAGGTTACACCGTCGTCGAATACTATATCGATGCCGGGGTCGTTTTCTAGGAGCCGTTTCTGAACCGTCACTGACCAAGATGCGGAAGAAGCCGTGGTGTCGTAGGTCTGGTTTGCGAGAGTGATGCTGGGGCATGATAGTTCGCGGTGGCGCAGGATGGCACTTCGTGAAGATGCTGGGACTTCTTGTCCGCCGATTGATGCGCTGACGGTGAGGCGGACGCGATTGTTGTTGCAGATGTGTTCGATGGAGGTCGAAAAGGTTATCTCGAGATCGTCGTTTGCCGGGACGTCACACTTCCAACCCTTGGCGGCAGCAACGCAGAGTTGCGAAGATTCAACGACCGTTGTTCCAATGCTAGAAACAGCGTCTACGGAGAGTGTCGCGTCCGAATCGCTTCGGTTGTAGAGATCGACATCCCAGAATCCGGTATGAGTATCGATGTCTTTGCGAGTTCCGACGACTGCGATTTCAAAGTCCGAAGGATTGACGGTCGCCTCTTTTGCGACAATCTCATTCGCGTAACCGATCTGTGCCAAAGCGGTCGATTGTGGGACTTGGACGTAAATTTCGGATTGTGCGACGGCGACTGGGCCTGTCCCCAAATTTCCATGGTCCGTGATATGCACACTGACTGCGAGAGCGGCCGAGAAAGAGACAAGCAGCGTCACGGACACGAACCGAAATAAAGATGTTCGATGAATAGATCTCAAGCTGTAAATTCGTCGACAATCTTCTGGGCAGGTTCAGGACCTATTGCCAGAGGAATAATCGTTCTCAGTTTTCGATATTGCCCGTATTATGCCGACATCTAAGATTGCTTTTATAACATTGCGCGGCCTTAGCTAGTAGATAGAAACGCAGTGGTAACCAAACGCTTGGATAGCGGTGAACTAGTGAGAGCGGTCTGCGAGTCGTAGTGCGTCGATGATAGATGGGCTGATAGACGTCCGAAGCAACTGGTGGAGGCGTTACTTGTAGGCTCTGGATCGATTAACCAAGGAGACGATCCAGGGATCGGAATCCGCTGGATGTCGTATAGCGTTGGGACGCGCTACGGTCATGAAGTCTTGCGTGGGCGTCCTCGGCCGCGTCCTCCTGCAGCTTTGGCACCGTACCACGATGA
>JAAXHR010000444.1 GCA_012270805.1 Dehalococcoidia bacterium | reverse complement strand
ACATCGACGACAAAAGCGGATCCGAAGCGAGTAGGGGTTGGAGTGGGAGTGCCGGCACCGATGATGTGGAGAGTTGTGTTTGTGCGGGACATTGCTCAGTATCCTCCGAACATCTGACGATATACATCAAATCCTGAGGGCACAAGCTCTATTTCAATCTCTGCTTCGCGAATGGCGATTAGCAAATCTGATTGAGCCCATGCACCTGAATTCATGGAACCGGTTACGATTGCGCCCGTTACCGAAAACTGCGGCAAGTCAATGTTGCAATGGTTTAGTGCTCGTTGCAATACGGTATGGGATGATCGAAGCTGACCCACCGCCTTGAGTTCATCTCCAAAAGCCTCATACCGAGTCCCTTTCGCCTCTAGCAAGGTGGCAGACGGCACTCCTGAGCGAGTGTGAAACACGATCAGATCGCAGCGCTGCTCGCTCGCTTTGATGATGTCATTAACGAATGTGTCGTTAGTTACCAGTTTGTCGACATCAAGAATCAAGCGATCTCCGGGGAAGCCGCTCAAGTCTACTTTGCAATCGAGTATCCGTTGACGTGGATCGTTGAGAATCACCCCACGTCTCCGGAAACGGGTTCTCAGTTGATCCAGCCATGTCACTCGGCATCATGTCCATTAGCGCTGTGACCGTTGCTCTGAGCGCGCATGATTCGCACGTTTCGATTGAACTGCTCGGCCAGTGCCTGTCGGTGGTCTTCTGGTGCGTATGCGTAGGTTTTGTCGAACGGGATGTTTTTGACGATGGTGCTGCCGCTGGAGTTGTCGAAGCCGTAGACGCCAACTTCGTCCTCGTTTAGGTATATGTCTTGTTCCTCTAAAACTGGGCCTAAACGGAGCAACTCGCGGCGTTTTTCAGCTGATAGGTTTGAAGCGGCGACGAAATCGCTGATCTGTTCAACGATGTAGTGGCTGTGAGTTGTGATGAGGATTTTAACGCCGGATCTGACTAAGTACGTCAATACGGCTGCCATTTGCTGTTGGGCAGCGGGATGGAGGTGGGATTCTGGCTCGTCGATGATCAGTGTGTCACCCTGATAGACGTAACGATCGATGAACAACAGCATCGGTGCGACTTGGTTGATCATCGATGCGGAAGCCGTCAAGGGTGTCGTGGCGTGACCTGACTGATATTCCAACCGGAGGGTGTTAAAGGCTTGTGGATCCATCATGTTGCCATGCGAGTATCTGACTAGGTTGCCTGCGATCATGGCATCGCGGATATTGACGCCAACCTCAGCCGACAGAGGATGCTTCAACATGTGAGCGCGAGTGACCGGCACTCTGTCGGTGTCTCCACTCACAGCTCTACCGTGAATAGCAGCGTTTATCAGCTTCATGTATTCTTTGCCGATTCGATAAGTTGATCTTAGATTATCGAGGTCGAAATCTTCCGGAAGTAGAGTGATAGCGTTCATCAAGCCGCTACGATCCGATGGAATATAATGGGAACGTGGGCCATGAGCGAACAATCTTGAAACACTCAATCGAAAGAATCCATCGAATTGTTCTGCGATAAACTTGGAAAATTGTTCAGCCGGAGTTCTTGATTTTTTGTCTAAACCGTCAACAAAACTCCGAGACAAGAGAATTGTATCAAGTTGCAAAGGTGAACTGCCATTATCATCCATTAATGATACGCAGGTTAGATCGTTATCTACATCGTAGCTGATATACAGATCTACCCTTGGACAAAGCGAGAGATGTAACTGTTGATAATTGAATCTTGACAAATATGGAACGTCGAAGAAATCTAGAAACGTCTCTCGAACACGATTGTCGATATTCTTCTTGAATTCGCGCAATACTTCGCGAATGAAATGCTGAGAGGTTGGCGCGAGGAGAGTAACTGGGACCAGATAATAGTTGTTTTTATTAATAGAACAGTTTAGAATTGCATCCTTGGAAGAGATTAAATCGGATCCTAAATATGCAACGTCGGGGTGTTGAGTTACGTAATTGAAATTATTTTGAAATGGATCGGTGCCAATGAAGTCTTGTAACGCAGTGTCGATAGCCACGGCGAAGGCATGTAGGGCTTTGGCCAGATATGTCTTTCCGGTGTTGCTGGGACCGACAAATATGGTCATCGGTGCGAATTGGATGTTGTCGGCTTGTGCTACGGGACCGAAGCCTTCAGCAGTGAGAGCGAGGTGTTCGTGTGGGATGGAGGACATGTGTTGCTACCTCAGACGATAGTAGCACCTCTTGACTTCCGGCTTTCGCCAGAATGACGGTGTTTATAGGCGGCCCTTTGTCCTTCAGACATTTTTCTCCGCTGGCGGAGAAACCCAGCCGCTCTAGGCACCCCCTGCGGTCGCTTCGCGAAGGGGACGGGTTTTTGAACCTCTGCCTATCTTCCTTTGCAGATCGAGAGAAGGAATTCGGATAGCCTCCGATAAGATTGAAATCGTGACCGCCCAGCGTTTCATACGGAATTTTTGCATCATCGCGCACGTCGATCATGGGAAGTCGACTTTGGCCGATCGGATGATTGAGTTGACGGGCGCGGTTTCGGAGCGGGAATTGGTGGAGCAGCATTTGGATACGATGGATCTGGAGCGGGAGCGGGGTATCACGATCAAGGCGCAGGCGGTGAGGTTGCGATTTCCGTCGAAGGATGGGAACGAATACCAACTGAATCTGATCGATACGCCCGGGCATGTGGACTTCTCATACGAGGTGTCTAGGAGCTTGGCGGCTTGTGAGGCAGCGGTGTTGTTGATCGATGCGTCGCAGGGGATTCAGGCGCAGACGATGGCGAATGTGTACCTGGCGCTGGAGAACGATCTGATGATCATTCCGGCGATCAACAAAATCGACATGCCGAACGCGGAACCTGAACGTGTTGCGGCCGAGATGGTCGATACGTTTGGCTTCAGCGAGGACGAGATGCTGTGGGTGTCGGGCAAAACAGGCGAGGGTGTTGAAGAGCTGTTGGAGCGGATCGTGGAGTTGACGCCTCCGCCGGTTGGCGAGTTGCACGAGCCATTGCAGGCGCTGGTTTTTGACAGCAAGTACGATTCGTTCAAGGGTGTTGTGGCGTATGTTCGGGTGATCGACGGGCAGATCAAGGCTCGAGACCGGGCGAAGTTCATGGATTCTGGTGCGAACGGCGAGGTTTTGGAGGTGGGATACTTTTCGCCGACCATCATGCAGGCGCCCGAGGGATTGAAAGTCGGAGAAGTGGGTTACGTGGCGACGGGCATCAAGGAAGTGGCTGATGTGATGGTGGGGGATACCATGACGCTCGTGAAGGAGCCGGCGGTTGATGCTCGGGTGAAGTATGAAGAGCAGAAGCCGATGGTGTTTACCGGGTTGTATCCGTCGGACGCGAACGACTACTCAGAGTTACGGGACGCGCTTGGGAAGTTGAAGCTGAACGATGCCGCGTTGGTGTTCGAACCGGAGTCTTCCTCGGCGTTGGGATTCGGCTTCAGGTGCGGGTTCTTGGGTCTGCTGCACATGGAGGTGGTGCAGGAGCGGTTGGAACGAGAGTATGAGCTGGAGTTGATAACGACGGCTCCCAGTGTGGAGTTTCAGGTGATGCTGAACGACGGCGAAATAATCTATGTCGAGAACCCGTCGAAGTTGCCTGAGAAGAAGGACTACGCCGAGATTTTGGAGCCTTGGGTTGATCTGTCGATCATCGTTCCGGCAGCGTATTACGGGAATGTCATGGAGCTGGTGACGAAGAAGCGCGGCGTGTTCAAACGGATGGAGTATCTTCAAACGCAGTCGGCAGGATCAGGCAACGGCACGATGTCGGGCTCGGCGAACGGCGCGGGTAGAAATGCAAGAGTGATGCTGGAGTACGAAGCTCCTTTGTCGGCGATCTTGGTGGATTTCCACGACATGTTGAAGTCGGCGACGCAGGGATATGCATCGATGGACTACCAGGCTTCTGGCTATCGCGAGGCGAGCATGGTGAAGTTGGACATATTGGTCAACCATGAGGAGGTCGACGCGCTTAGCAGCATAGTTCACTCTTCGGAGGCTGCGGATACGGGGCGGAAGCTGGCGTCAAAGTTGAAGGAGTTGATCCCACGGCAGATGTTTGCGGTGCCGATTCAGGCCGCGATTGGTGGGAAGATCGTGGCGCGGACGAACGTGAAGGCATTGCGGAAGAACGTGCTGGCAAAATGCTACGGCGGTGACGTTACGCGTAAACGGAAACTGCTAGAGCGTCAGAAAGAGGGGAAGAGGGGACGCGGCAAAATTGTGGGGTCGGTCGAAATGCCTCAAGAAGCTTTCATGGCCGTCTTACAACCGCGGAACTGAAGAACAGCTCTACAGTTCAGCAGCGAAGTCTACGATCATTTGCCGCATGGTCGGGTCTTTCGCGGCTTGGTGCAGAGTCGCACCGAACATGCCTTCTGGGA
>JAAXHR010000170.1 GCA_012270805.1 Dehalococcoidia bacterium | reverse complement strand
TAGGGATCCGAAGCCAGTTTGAGATAGGAGGACACCGACGACGCGGAACTGTCTGCCGTTGATGCGGACCACTGCGCCTGTGGGGTCTTGGTTCCCGAATAGGTCTTCGGAAACTTGAGATCCTAGTACAACGACTTCGGCTAAGGTCTCTACGTGTGGTGCGCCGATGAAGGTTCCAGTGGCCATGGTCAGATTTCGGACGTTTAGGAATTCAGGGGTTATACCCGTGATGGAAGCTTGGGTGGTGTTGTTATTGATGTGGATGGTGCCGAAAGTGCTGATTTGGGGAGCCACGGCTTTGATTGAGGGCGTGTATAGAGGATCATGCAGCGCGTCGACATCCGCGATGGTCAGGGGTTCGCCGCTCGGAATAACGGTGAGTAGATTGCTACCGAGGCCTTGGATGAGTTCGGTGATGCGGTCGGTGGAGCCGCGTCCGATGGACATGAGGGTGATGACGGAGCAGACGCCGAGGACGATCCCGAGGAGTGCGAGTGCGGCACGAAGCCGATTCGCAGTTAGCGAGTAGACAGATGTCCGGATTATGTCTTGAGGTGACATCTGTGGGGGGTTAGGTTTCGTCGCTGATGATGCGGCCGTCGCTGAGGGTGATGACGCGACCTGCTCGTGCTGCGACATCGCGTTCGTGCGTGACCACGATGACAGTAATGCCGTTTTGCTGATTGAGATCGGAGATGATGTTGAGGATTTCGGCGGTATTTGAGGTGTCGAGGTTGCCAGTAGGTTCGTCGGCGAGGAGGACCGAAGGTTGTTTGACGAGTGCTCGAGCGATGCCGACTCTTTGCTGCTGGCCGCCTGAGAGTTCGGTTGGTCGATGGTGAGTGCGGTCACCGAGTCCGACTAGGGTCAGGGCGTTCTCGGCGCGTTCTCGGCGGTTGGGCCAGCGGCCGTACATCATGGGTAGTTCGACGTTGGCTAGTGCGGTAAGGCGCGGAAGCAGGTTGTGTGTCTGGAATACGAACCCGACTTTTCGACTGCGGATGTCGGCGAGGCGGTCGTTGGACATTGCTTCGACGGCTTGGCCGTCGATGTGATAGGTGCCTTCGGTGGGAACGTCCAGGCATCCGATGATGTTCATGAGGGTGGATTTGCCGGAGCCGGAGGCACCCATGATTGCGACGTATTCGCCGTTATGGATGTCTAGTGAGACGCCGTCTAAAGCACGGACTTGGATGGTCCCGTCGCCCATCTCGTAGACCTTAGTAACCTCACGGATACGGATTACCGGTGCGCCGTTGTTGACCGTGCTGCGCATGTTTCGCGGACTAATTTCCTCCGCCTCGTGGTGGCCCACCACCGGCGACGGCTCGAATTGCACCGAAACCGCCGAATTGGCTGGTGTCGGCTCCGACGACGGTCATGAGGATTGTTTCGCCCTCTGAAACACCGTCTTCGATGACGGTCCAGAAGTCGTCGGATATGCCGAGGGTGACGTTGCGGGATTCGAGTGTGCCATCGGATTTGGAGATGAGGAGGATGGGTTCGTTGACTGAGCCGAAGAGGGCTTGTATAGGAACTAGGAGCTGGCTAGTCTGTTCTCGGATGACGACTTCTGCGACGGCGCTAAGGCCTTCGGGGAGTTGAGTGCCGGCGGGTTGTTCGGTCTGGATGGTGACGGGGTATGTAACGACACCCTGGTTTGATTCGCCGAAGGCGGCGATGTCGGAGATGCGGCCGATGAGTGCTTCATCGCCGAGAGCTTCGAGTTCGATAGATGCGACATCATCGACTTGCAGGAATAGGACATCGACCTCGTCAACGGTTCCTGAGATTTCGACGATGGATGGGTCAGCGATGACGATGGCCGGAGTGTTGGGGTTGGCGATCTGGCCTTCTCCGACGGGGATTTCAGCGATTACGCCGTCGAATGGTGCGATGATCTGGGTACCTTCGGTTGCCGCGATGGCGGTGGCGAGTTCTTCGCGGGCGGTGGCGACCTCGGCGCGTCGGAGGGCGACGGTTGCGGGATCTGGATTGATCAGGGAGTCTAGGTCCGCATCTATGACGGCGAGATCGGCTTTGGCGACTACGACCTCTTGGCGCGCGAGTTCGACATCGGCTGGATCAGGCGACTTCAAATCGTCCAATGCCTTGACTTTTTCGACCAAATTCTCTTGTGCGGCGAGGTACTCGGTTCGGGCCAGGTCTATCGCCACTTCATCTCCCTCGATCAGGTCTTCAAGCGTCTCGATCTTGTCCTCAAGATCGGCTTGAGCTACTCTGATCTGCTGATCAACGACTGTGATTCTCGGCGATTCGAGGTCACGTAGAGCTTCTAAGTCTCGGATCGCCTCTTCGAGATCTGATTCGGCTTTTCGAGCTTTCGAGAACGTGATGGATATCTCTAGTTCATCGGGTCCGGCTTGGAGATCGGCAAGGTGCTCTTTCGCGTTCAATACGTCGTCGACAGCAACGTCGAATGCTTCTTTCGCGACATCAAGCGATATGCTGGCCTTGATGCGGCGCGCTTCCAATTCCGGTTCGAGTTCCTCCAATTCTTGTAGCAACGTATCCAATTTGTTCTGCGCGTCTGCGTGTACGTAGTATGCGACTTCCTGCTTGGCGAATAAATCGAAGATTTCGTCTTCAGTAGCTGGTGTCAATGCCTCTTCGAGTTGTTCCTCGAGGTCTGCCAACGAAGATTTGGCATTCTCGAGCGCGTCTTGGGTGTTGTCGAACTGTTGCGAATTTGCGAGATTAGCGGTTTGGTAGGCCTCGGTTTTTGTGAGGAGGTCATCCCATGCGTCATCGAATTCGACATTCACGCACTCGGAGCTGATGTCGGCATCTTCTTCCGAGCAGTCGAACCTGAGTTCGGAGAGAAAGAACGTGGTCCAGGTGGCTACCACAAATTCGTCCCACGGGGTCTGGGGATCGTCTACTGCCCAGTCAGAAGATGTCGAATTATGCCGTGCCAATGCCGCCGTATCGTGGTTTGTATCCAAGAGATCCTCAAGAGATCCGCCGATGTCGGCGAAGATCTCGTCTGGAGAAAGCAACCACTCATATCCTGAGATGTCCATTCCCAGCCACTTGAAGAACACGTTCTGATACTCACCTCGTGCCTCGTAAAGATCGAATTCGAGCCTGCGAACTTCGGCTTCCGTTTCGATCTCGATTCGGCGCAACTGATCTTCGGCAACTTTGATGTCGTTTCGGGCCTCTGCGATCTCTTTTCGCAAGTCTGCCACTTCGTCATCGTCGAACGGTTTTTCAGCTTCGGTCAATGCTTCTTGCGCGTTGGTGAGGTCTAGTTTTTCCTTAGCGACCGATGCTTCTGCTTGAGCGATTTCGAGCTTTTTTGCTGTAGTCTCGCTGCCGACGTTCTCCACGGCATCGCGCAACTCGTATTCAGCGTCCACAATTGCCTGTTCCGCTTCAGACAATGCGAGATTAGCTTTTTCGAGATCGAGCTCTGCTTGATTTACTGCAGCTTCATCGATGCTGAGTATCTCTTCGTATGCCTCAACTGCGGCGGCGCGTGCTTGGTCGGCTTCGGCGACCACGAGTTCGGCGGCGCGGATCGCCGCGTTGTCTTCAGCGATCAAGTCGGTGTGTTCGTTGATCAGGTCGGACAACGCCTTTTCGGCTTCGGCGACTGCGAGTTCGGCGTTTGTCAGTTCCACTTCTGTCGGCTCAAGATGCTTGGACAGATTCTCTTCCGCTGTATCCAATTCCGACCTCGCCTTGGCGAGGTCAAGTTCGGCGGCGACTAAATCAGCGTCAGACGGCTCCAGCAAGTCTTTTAGTGCCTCTTCGGCATCTGTCAACTTCTGAAGCGCGTTCAGAACATTTAGCGTCGCGTCGCTTATCGCCTTGTCATCTGGATTGACCAACTCTTCTAGACTGTCTTCGGCGTCTTGGAGCGCGACACTAGCGTTTTGCAACGTCTGCTCGGCGGCGACAATCGCCTCATCATCGAGCGACATAAGAACCTCGCCCTCGGACACGAAGTCACCCACTTCGATTTCGATCGCGTCTATGGTTCCCGAAGTGCCGAAAGATAGTCGTTCGCGATTGGAGTATTCGAGGGTTCCGTTGACGGATACGGAGTTGACAAGGTCGCCTCGTCGGATGGTTAGCAACTGAGTCTCTGCTTCCTCGTCGACACCGTATTCAGCGAGAACGGCATCTATCGGTGATTCACCTTCGACAAAGTCTTGGGCATAGGGGTAGAGATAGAAGGTGCCGAGATATGCGATGACGGGGACGGCGATGAGCACGACCACGGCGATGATCCACTGGCCGCGTGTAATCTGGCTTAAGGGATTACCGGCGGTCTGAGATACGCTATCGTCGGCATTAGAGGACATTTGAGGAATCGGATCTCCGAGGCGGTCTTCTTCGTTGGCAACGGTATGCCTTACGCTGTGTGATGAGCCTGTGGATGCATCTATTGCTGGAACCGGCTGTGTTTTCGGAGTGCCGCCATCGTCGTAATCGCCGATGCGATCTCGACGGTTCCGGCGCCCAGATACGATGAAGAATCCGAGCATTCCAGCCAACCAACAATTGGTCCAGTGTCTTTTTCTTCGTTCGCTCAACGGTTGCGCGTCGTCCTTCGGACTTTAGAGTAACCTTATTCACGCGCGACCGAATTGGGAGATTGAGAGGATGAGATGACTGAAGCTAGACTTGCACGGGATTATGACGTCCGATTTGGGCATGGTCTGCTCAAATCCGAATCGGCGAATTGGGGGCGTTACGTTGTAATCACTACGCCCTCCGCATGGGAAGCGGCCAAGGACGAGTTGGACCACGAGCCTGCGGGTATCGGGTTCAATGAATGGCTCGACCGGACGCATCTGATTGAAGTTTCAGACTCTCTGCCGGACGATATCGATTTGGTTGTCGGTCTCGGCGCAGGGCGCGCGCTGGATCATGCCAAACTGGTGGCCCATCGTAAGGGTAAGCCGCTAGTGCAGGTTCCGACGGTGGTGTCTACCGGTGCCATCATTCACGGATTCGTCGCGGATTGGGACGGTCGGCAGATCGTTGGACAGCTTGTGGTTGTGAACTGCGAATACGTACTGGTTGACTATGACGTGGTGCTCAAGGCGCCGGAGCGACTGAACACGGCTGGATTGGGCGACGTGTTGTGTGGCTATGCGGGACTCTCCGAGTGGCGGCGGAACGCGGAGTTGGGCAAGACCGGACCGGTTGAGGAGGAGAAGACGGCAAGGGCCATCGCGCTGTACGACCATATCGTCACCGAGTTTCCGAAGACATTAGATGAAAACGGTGAACTCACACCGGCTTCGGTCAAAGAAATCATGGACGCGGTGCAGGCGCGCGACGACGCGCTGATAAAAGACGATCGAGCACCGGGTGCTGATCACGCGTTCTGCTTCGTAGTTGAGATTGAGGCTGACAAGTACTGGATTCATGGCGAAATGTGCGCACTAGGAGCCGTCATCATCGCGTGGCGCACGAATCAGAGTCCGGAGACATTGACGGGATGGCTGGATAAGTGCAAGGTGCGGTGGCGGCCTTCGGACGTCGAGATAACTCGCGAGGAGTTAGGCGCCGGCATCGCAGTCTGGCCAAAATGGATGGGCGACGGTACGGACACCAAGCCAGCGTCACCTTCGATCGTCATCCAAGAGCCGATGACGGAAGAAGAGATCGACGCTTGCTGGGAATGGTTGAACTCGAACTGAACGCCACGGGCGTTTTTCTTTCGAAGTCTTGTAGCGTGTTCGAGC
>JAAXHR010000397.1 GCA_012270805.1 Dehalococcoidia bacterium | reverse complement strand
CACGCTGAACGCGGCATCGAGATCGGCGTAGATGTTCACCAGTGCAGACGGATCTTTCACGCGGTGTACCGCTGCCAATGCCGCTACGTCGTCGAAGTCGCCGGGCGTATTAAACCGCGACACACCGTCAACGGTCAATCGGAATCGGACATCGCTCCGGATCAAAGCCATCTGCCCCACCAGCGTCGCTACCCTAGCCGACTCTGCTGATGAGCTGCTCAAGAATTTCAATCTTGCCGGCACGTTCCGAAACAGTTGACGCACCGTAACCGATGTTCCAACGGGTGCGCCAGCCG
Organism: Dehalococcoidia bacterium; assembly: GCA_012270805.1. Classification (GTDB taxonomy): domain Bacteria; phylum Chloroflexota; class Dehalococcoidia; order Lucifugimonadales; family Lucifugimonadaceae; genus Bin127. The sequence continues at coordinate 1,270 of JAAXHR010000397.1, read as the reverse complement.
CCAACACCTGCGGATCAGAACCGAACGTCACATTGCACTCCGCGCCGGTTTCAACCTCGACATGTCGCGAAATCGCCGTCACATCCGCAACCGCCGCGATCGACGGCAATGCCTCGCCACGGAATCCGAGCGTCGGAATGGCGACCAGATCGCTGCTCTCGTCCACCTTGCTCGTGGCAAACCGCTCAAAGGCTAGAGCCAGTTCACCCGCCGCGATACCGTGACCATCATCGGCAACCCGTATCAGCTTCCGACCCCCACCCTCCAGTTCGACATCAATGCGGCTGGCACCCGCGTCGAGCGAGTTTTCGATCAACTCTTTGACCACCGACGCCGGACGTTCGACAACCTCTCCGGCAGCGACGCGCGAAGCGAGCGCGTCGGGCATAACTTTTATCGGCATTGTTCAGGGGATTCGTTGATCGCGATATGAATGGCGTTGGCCGCTTAGTCATAGCGTAAGCCACATACATACCTGACGACGAATCGGTGTTGCCATACGTCGTGGCGACCATCCACGCAAGGGTCCTACATCTAACTGGCAATCGCGGATTACGACATCTATCTGTAACTCATCGGTTGACGAAGTGGAACGACCAGTTACCAGTTACCAATCCCAAGCCTATGTCCTCTCGTGGGAATACCCAGTGCGCATAAATGTTGATGTACTCGGTTTCAGCCATCTCCGCCGGCAATACATCCCATCGAGCAATCGAACCATCGAACTCCATGCATTGATCGTAGTAGTACGAACATTCAATTACCTCGGATTCAGCGGTCCGCACTTCATTGGTGTTTGGATCGATCGGATGCCCGGTTTCAGGGTCAACGGCGTACGATATTCGAAACTCCGCGAGGACAGGCGGGGCGGGAGAGTGGAACTGCACGATTGTACCGCTTTGCCTAGCCGTCGGTTCCGGCCACGTTATCGGCGCATCGAAATCGACTTCGTCTCTTTGACCAGAGATCTGTGACCAGTTCACGACTTCCGGACGAGCTGCGATCGGTTCGTTCAACTCACCGCCAAAAAGAGTCACAAGTGGAGGTTCAGAGCCTGGATGCGGAAGGGGGCCTTTCACATAAGTGACTCCGTCCACGGTCCTATCCTCCTCTTTCGTTTGCTGGGTTTCGTTCGGATGATTTGAACATCCCAACGCTAGTGCGACAGCAACCAACATCAGGATCAACACCACACTTGGCACCGAACGACTAATGTCGATCATGACATCTGTCTTCAACGACACCCCCAATCTCACAGTCCGCAAGGATT
>JAAXHR010000019.1 GCA_012270805.1 Dehalococcoidia bacterium | reverse complement strand
AAGTTGCATGAAGAAGGGTCGGCGCTATACAACATGCGCGGCGAATGGTTGGGTGGAACTTGCATCGATACTTTCGGTCCGTCGCAGGTGACCGTTGCGGAGTTCAGTTCCCACCGCGCCCTCAGGTACCGACTCGCCGACGCCTCCGAACGGTTCTACGCGTTCTGGCGGTCCGAGGACGGGAGATCGGAGTACTGGGACGGCGGCACGAGGACTTGGCGACGCTTCTCAGTGGCAGATGAACAAGAACTGATCAGCGAGACTGCATGGAGCCCGCAATTCTCCGACCCGATGGTGCTTCTGACTTCGATCCTGTGGTTCGGGCAAGATCTCCTGAGCGAGGAAGATCGTGACGAGGAAGGAATCGAGTTCCAAATCTCACGCGCCCTTGGCTACGTGACGCCGGACTGGACGGACGAAGCGATCGTGTCTTCGACGCTGAAGATCGACCCCGAGACGTACGAGATCGTCAACTTCTCGATGAACTGGCAGTTCGAAGTGCGCGGGTTGACTTGCGACGAGTACGATGTTGAAGCGAATCTGATCGAATACGGGGCCAGCCTCGCAATACCGTCAGAGATCCGCAACGGCTCACGCGTGGTCGAATAACACAAGCCCTATCCTTCGCGAATAGCAGCCCATTCCCTTCCCCTTTAGGGGGAGGTTAAGAGGGGCGCGTGCAACGGCGCATACAGGGGACGCCCCGCCCCTTTCGCAAAGTGAAAGGGGCGCGAGCAAGCGGAGCGACGCGAGCGGGGTATGCCCGGATGAGCAGTTATAACAAACTCACGAATTAGCATGAACCGTATGCGGATACGGATCATTGCGTCGACGGTTGCAATGCTGCTCGTTGCGTTTGGGATTGTTACAAGTGCATCCGCTCAGCAACCACGGTCGTTTCTTCGTGTCGTCGGCGTAGAGGTCAATGAAGCCGGTCAGACACAATCGGCTGTCAAATACGAAGCGCTGGTTGAAATCGAAAATGCCGGCGAAGCCGAGTTCCATGAAGTCGCAAGGGTCGAATATCGAGTTGATGCCGGCGAATCGAGTCTCGTATACGTCTTGCACCAACTTGGTGCCGGGGATGTCGCTCGGTTCAAGTTCGGCTTTGAGGTCGAGCCGGGAGAGAGACGGCTTGACGTACTCCTTGGTGACGAGACTCATACGACCGATATCCGCGTAACCGGTGCTGATCTGGACTTGACGATAACTGGACAGCGGGTGAAGCGCGGCGACATCGTAGAAATCGACTACAACCTAGCCAACAGCGGCGATCGAGATGCCGGGACAGTTGGCCTGCAGGGTCGATGGGAGAATCTGACCGATGGCAGCACTGGAGATGTCGATTTTGGCACACTGTCCGACACGCTCGCAAGCGGAGGCAGTGAGATCGGCTACGCACAGTTCAACGTCGCTCCTGGATCGTACCGCTTCCACCTCGCCGTCAACACTCCAACGGTGGAATACGGCTTCGATAACAACGCCGATACGATCGAGTACGGCGTAGAGTTCGTCGATCTCAAACTGGAGCTGTCGTCAGCGGAGGTGATCCACTGGCACACAGAAGGCCGAGGACTGATGAAGCTCTCGGTTGCAGCAACCAATCGAGGCGTCGAAGATAGCGGCATCATAACGGTCGGCGTTGTGTGCCCAGATGAGGCATGTTCGGCGAGCAAGTTGATGAATTCGATCGCGACTGGCGAAACTAGCACCCGCGAGTTCGAGGCTTGGTTGCCCGTCGGCGAAATCGCCGCAATGCTCTACGTCGGGGAAAATGACGACGGTTTTCGGTGGGGCGCAGAGAACGTCGTTGAGACGACGATACAAGTGCCCGACCCGCCGCCGCTGGAATGGTCGTTGTCAGCGGTTTCCGACG
>JAAXHR010000071.1 GCA_012270805.1 Dehalococcoidia bacterium | reverse complement strand
GGCGGCAGGGTGCTTTACGGGCCTCACAACGCCGACGGTTGGGGCGTGACGGCGAGCGTGACGACACCGGAAGGCGCGATGTTCGGCATTTGGCAAAGCCTAAAAGGCTATGGCGCCGACATGTTCGGAGAGCCGGGCGCGGTGTGTTGGATCGAGTATCACACGCATGACTTGAAGGCTGCGAAAGAATTTTACACGGCAGTTTTCGATGCCAGGTTCGAGGAGTTCAAGATGTCGATGGACGATGGATCTGGCGAGGATTTCAGCTTGACGATGCTTGATTTGGACGGAGACCAGAAGAGTTGCGCGTTCGTTCAGTTGCCGGATGCATCGTCGCCAGCGAGTTGGGCGACGTACTTCATGACGGAAGACATTCGCGCTTCAGTGGCCAAGGCACAATCGCTTGGCGCTGAGTTGGCGTTCGGCGTAATGGACGTGCCTCCCGGGTCGTTCGCAGTTATGGTCGATCCACAAGGTGTGCGATTCAGCTTGTGGCAATCCGCGGGATGAATCGTATTCGTCAAACAGATTTAATACATTCGTTTGACATTTGGGGCGTGGTGCCGCATAATCGTTCGTGTCGGATTGAGTAGTCGACGCTGATACTTAGCGATTTGTAGGGAGTAACTCGTGAGTAAGCATGTGGAGGGCACGCCAGTGTGGTGGGATTTGGCGTCGAGGGATGTGGATGCGACCAAGAAGTTCTACACGGAGTTGTTGGGATGGAAATGGCACGATCTGATGTCTAGCCCACAAGGGGTGTTCTCGCAGGCGCAGTTGGGCAACAAGGTTGTCGGCGGTGTCTACACATACAGCGAGGGGATGCCTCTGCCGGAAGGGCCGCTGAACTGGGTGAACGCGTTCTGGGTCGACGACGCAGAAACAGCAATGGATCGAGCCGTTGAAAAGGGCGGATCCGTTATCATGCCCGCCTGCGACGACCCTGTTAGCAACGGCAAAAAGTCGCTGCTGTTGACGCCTGAAGGGGCACCGTTGGTTGTATGGAGCGGGAATAAAGGTGTTGAGAATGAGGCGTGGGGTGAAGTAGGTGGTGTTGTGTGGGTCGAGTACTACACACGAGACGTTCCCGGCATCAATGATTTTGTCGGTCATGTGTTCGGCTCTCGGTATCAGCGAGTCGATCTGACGCGTCCACCGGTGGATGGTGAAGACGCGGAGGGCGAAATCGGGTACGAGTACCACTGGCTGAAGATTGACGATGTCGAGCCGGATCGCGGCGGGATGATGGAGATGGACGAAAGCTGGGGCGACATGCCATCGCACTTCATGGTCTATTTCCGAGTCGAGGACTGCGATGCGTCGGCCGCGAAGGCTGCGGAGTTGGACGGCGCGGTATGCGTACCACCCACGAACATTCCACCGGGCCGGTTTGCGGTGCTCAACGATCCGCAAGGCGCGACGTTCAGCATCATCTCTCTGCAACCGATGGAGTAATCAATATATGGCGATAAGACGCGTTGAAGGTCATTTCGACGCGTCCAAAGTGACAACACAATAAGGCAAGAAAGGCCAACACATATGCCGAAAGTTGAAAGTTACGCTCAGGGGACTCCATCGTGGGTCGATCTATCGACCTCAGATCAAGAAGCGGCTAAGGCGTTTTATTCGTCCCTTTTTGGCTGGGAATATGAAGACAACGATGTGGGGAATGGGCAGTTCTATTCCATGGCCCAAATTGACGGATCACCAGCCGGCGCCATCGCAACTCAGCAACCGGAAGAAGCTCAACAGGGGATGCCTCCGCATTGGAACGTTTACATAACGGTAGATGATGTGGACGCAGTTGCCGAACGAGTGCCAGGGTTGGGTGGGACGGTGCTTATGGCTCCGATGGATGTGTTCGATGCCGGGCGCATGATCGTCGCCCAGGACGCGGTTGGTGCCGTAGTCATGTTTTGGCAACCAGTGCAGCATATCGGCGCTGAGGTGCGTGACGAGCATGGTGCGTTGACTTGGGCTCTGGTGTTGACGACTGACAAAAACGCGACCGCATCTTTCTACTCTGAGCTGCTCGATATCGAAGTTGCTAAAGATGCGATGTCGTCGCCGGACGGTGGAACTGTTCACCAGTTGCTGGTCGACGGTCAACCCGTGGCGAGCATCATGAACATGCCGCAGCAACTAATCGATATGGGCATCCCGTCTCACTGGGAGGTCTACTTCAGAGTCGACGACGCGCAGGCCGTTTGTGACGCGGCGACGGCGAACGGAGGCCAGGTTTTCATGGGACCGGCAGATTTGGGCCCGATAGGAACGATCGGATACATGCAGGATCCGCAAGGCGCGCAATTCGGAGTGCAGTCGCCGCCTGCATAAGCTGGCGCAGCGCGTGATGTTGCTCTTGAAGCGACTCAGTAGATAGAAAATCATTGGCGAGAAAGGCGAAATCAAATGCCGAAAGTCGAAAGCTACAAACAGGGAACACCGTGTTGGACCGATTTATCGACGACGGATCAGGATGGAGCCAAGGAGTTCTATTCGAAGATATTCGGTTGGGAATATCAGGATATCCCCATGGGCGATGGGCAGGTCTACTCAATAGCTCAGCTTGACGGATCAGATGCAGGAGCGATATTCACGCAGGTGGCTCAAGAGGCTGAGGCTGGAGTCCCGCCGCACTGGAAGATTTACTTAGCGGTTGATGACATTGATGCGACCGCTTCGAAAGTGTCTGATCTTGGTGGAACAGTGATCGCCGATGAATTTGATGAGGACGATTCTGGACGGATGGTAATGGCGCAAGATCCGACCGGCGCGATGATTCAGTTCTGGCAGGCGAAGGCAAATATTGGTTGCGAAGTCCGAGACGAACACGGCGCGTTGACATGGGCCGAGTTGCTGACTTCAGATCTAGAAGGTGCCGAGAAGTTTTACTCAGAACTCCTCGGCGTCGATATCGACAAAGATACGATGCCGACACCTGAAGGTGATCCCTACCACATGCTCATGGTGGATGGAATGCCAGCAGCAGGAATCATGGCTTCTCCGCCACACCTAGTCGAGATGGGGGTGCCGCCGCATTGGGAGATCTACTTCAGAGTCGATGATGCGACGGCGACCACCGAGACCGCAACGTCGTTGGGCGCAGCTGTACATTTCGGCCCGGAGGTATTGCCAATGGTGGGCACATTTGCGGTAATGCAAGACCCGCAAGGTGCAGTTTTTGGCGTTCAGCAGTTGCCAACGATTTGATACAAACGAACCCGGCCGATGCCGTTGCTTGAGAGATATGAACACGGAACGCCGTGTTGGGTTGATCTCGCTACGACTGATCTCGACTCCGCCAAGAAGTTCTACTCGGGACTGCTCGGCTGGAGCTACATCGACGAGCAGATGGGCGAGATGGACATCGGAACCTATGCGATGGCGATGGTTAACGATGTGGCAACAGCGGCGATCTACGAACTCGGACCAGATCAGATACACGCTCCCACGAAGCCGAGCTGGAACGTCTACGTCTCGGTCGATGACATCAATGTGACTCTCGGCAAAGTACGTCAACGCGGTGATGTGGTCCTCGCTGAAGCGACCGATGTCGATCGCG
>JAAXHR010000114.1 GCA_012270805.1 Dehalococcoidia bacterium | reverse complement strand
AGATACGCGTCCGACACACTGACAGCAATCAGGTTGCCGGAAGGCCTCGACGGCAAAGCTTTCGTATCCAAAGTCATCGACGACCACAACGTCGTTCTTGGCGGCGGTCAAGGAGAACTCACCGGAAAGATATTCCGTATAGGTCATATGGGATGGGTCGAAAAAGACCACATCGATGAAGCTCTTGCCGCGGCAGAAGCAACACTCAAGGAAATGACTGCCTGATGCAACCCATCGGGGAAAAGCCCGATGAACCTCTCAAACGATCCAATTCCGAATATTATCTCTAAAAGCATCGTCACCGTAACTATCGCCGCTCTGTCAACGATGCTGCTCGTGTTCGCCTGCGAATCGGCTTCTGCACCCGACACTCCAACTCCCGCACCGACTCCGACATCGTCCCCGCCTACCGCCGTCCCCACTCCGACCGCGACTGCCGCACCTCAGCCAACCAATACGCCCGCCTCTGAGGTAAAGGCCGCCGAGGCCGAGCCCAACGCAACATCCGAACCCGAACCGACCAACACTCCGAAAGCAGAACCTACCGCCACTCCCGCGTCCGTGGCACCTACCAACACGTCAGTTCCACCTACCGACACACCTGTCCCGCCTACCAATACCCTCACACCTACCAACACGCCAGAGCCAACGGATACCCCCACTCCGACCGACACTCCGCAGCCCGAACCAACATCGGTAGTGGGAATACCGACCCCGGCATCCACAGACTCGACTGAAGAACCGAGCCCGACAACTGAGCCCGACACGCCTACGCCTATCCCGCCGACCGATACGCCCGAACCGACCCCGACTAACACCCCAATCCCACCAACTCCAACATTCACACCAGAACCGACAGCAACATTCACTCCTGTTCCGCCAACTCCCACTTTCACACCAAAGCCGACGGCGACCTTCACGCCCGAACCAGAACCAGTCGCATCTGGACCTAAAGCTCCCGACTTCTCGTTGCCATCCGTCACAACCAGAGGAACCTACTCCCTATCCCAGTTCAAAGGCAACAAAAACGTTGTCCTAGTTTTCTACCGCGCCTTCTGGTGACCGTTTTGCACCAGGCAGCTAGTTGAGTTGCAACGACACTATGACCGCATACAAGAACTTGACGCTGAGGTGCTAGCCATCAGCACTGACGATCTATCTGGCGCGGAAACCATCGCTCAGCAGGTCGGCATCGACTTCCCCGTGCTCTACACATCCAAAGACAACTCAGTACCCAAGGCATACAACGTCTTTGACCTCTTCGGCGACGGCCTTGCATCCGCGTCCGTATTCATCATCAACAAAAACGGTGAGATAGCATACGAGAATATCGGAAGCAATTATCGGCACCAAGTCTCCGCTAACACCGTCATCGCCAATCTGCCATGAGCAAATTACTTGGACTCCGCGAATTCGCATTCCCCATCCTGATCGCAATGACATTGTTCGTAGCGGTCGCCTGTGGTCAAGAAACCGAAACAGTCGAAAACACCGCCGCATCTGGTCCCTTCGATGCGCCAGCAGCCGCCGTGGCGGAAGTCCCAAATCTACCCAAAGCACCTGACTTCATACTTCCTGCAGCCAACAAAAACAACGCCGAAATTTCACTCTCGTCATTCCAAGACGAGAAAGAAGTTGTCCTTGTCTTCTACCGCGCCTATTGGTGAGGTTTCTGCACACGGCAACTAGGTGAGTTGCAAAAACACTACGACAAAATCTCAGACGCTGGCGCAGAAGTGTTGGCTATCAGCACCGACGACCTCCGCGGTGCCGAATCTATCGTCGCAAAAGCCGGGCCCGACTTTCCCGTCTTGTACTCCAGTAAAAACAACGACGTCCCTGTCAGCTACAACGTCTTCGATCTCTTCGGCGACGGTCTAGCCTCTGCTTCCGTCTTCATCATCGACAAAAATGGAAACATAGCCTACGAAAACATCGGCGAAAACTACCGGCACCAAGTATCTGGCGATGAGGTACTCGAAGCCCTAACAGACCTCTAAATCCGCATGCGCAATCCAGTCGATCTCATCTCTCGAGGTTTTTCAACGAGGCGTCTACTAATCGCGTTTACCACATCACTCGTCGCTACTATCGCAATTGCATGCGCTTCGCCATCATTCGAAAGCGTAGAAACTGCTCCAGACTTCAGCCTCCCGGTCGCCAACCGTAGCATCGACATCACCCTCTCCGACTTCCGCGGCGACCAAAACGTCGTGCTCGTCTTCTATCGCGGCTTCTTCTGAGGGATATGTCTCGGGCAACTCGTCGAGTTGCAGAGCTACTATCCCCGCATCAGGCAGCAAAACGCCGAAATACTCGCCCTGAGCATGGACGACTTCCGTGGTGCAGCCACTATGATCGCAAACTCCGGCGCCACATTTCCCGTCCTCTACACGACTAAGAACCACGAAATCCCCAGTGACTACGAGGTCTACGATCTCCACAACGACGGCGTCGCCGCGCCCGCGGTCTTCATCATCGACAAAAACGGCAACATCGCCTTCAAAGACATCGGCAAAGATATCGCCGACCGCCCTGATACCGCCATCTTGCTAGCAGAGCTCCAAAAACTCAACGGCTAGCAGACCTCCCTCACTTTTTGCGCAATCAAAATTGGGACGCGTCAAGCATGCAAGACGCAGGGGGTCACTTCACCTTCATTCCCATCATGAAAAATCATGCCCATCCTAGTTCAAAGATAGCCCTCCAGAGATTGTATGACCGCCCCGGCTGGCGGCTTCGGATAGAAGTTCGTCGCTTTGGGCGGCAAACGATCCCCACGCGTTACGATGTCCACGAACTCATGCATCGGGATCGACCGCATGATGATCCCAACCTGCGCCTCATCAGAATCCACCTTCGACACGACATTTTCAACCTCATACTCAAAATCCACTGCAGCATCAACCCGATCCTCCCCAAACACTACATCCAGTATCTCGGAATGCAACCGACGATAATCCGATCTCTCCAACGCATCCGTCCCGATCAATATCTCCGAATCGGCAGACGCCATCCGGGCGATCTTGAAACCACCCGACAACTCGTAGAGCCCAAACACAAACTCCCCGTCATGGCGGCTGCCAACCGCACTCAACAAATCACTAGGCCGCCAAGCCGTCTCCACTCGGTCGGCCAAAGAAACATTTTCAACTTCACATACCTCCTCGATCCGCGCCGCCAACCGATCCAACTCATCCCGAGTCGCATCATGTATCACCCGGTGGTACCCACGCGTGATCAGGCCCGGCTCATCGATCGACACAATATGCATCATCCGGTAGTTCACCGCCTCATCAGACTCGATCTCGCGCTCCGCTCTGATCGCGCTCCGATACCTCATCGCCGCCTCGTAACGGTGATGCCCATCGGCAATGAAGATCGCCGAATCACGCATCAGCCCACGCAGAACCTCCAACGTCCCAGGGTCCTTCAACTGCCACAACCGCAACGAGTAGCCACCCGCCATCGTCGCCACCTCCAACGGCGGGCCACCCGCAATCGCTCGAATGATCCCGCCGACCGAGTGTCGGATGTCATCCTGAAACACTACTAGCAACGGACTCAACGCCGAGCGCGTCGCCCGCATCATCTTCACGCGATCCTCGACCCACGGCCCCCGTGTCTGCTCGTGCGGGAAAACGATCCCTCGGTCATACTCCTCCAACCGCACTGCCGCGATAAATCCTCGCCTAGTCTGCACTTTTCCGTCATATTCGAACGACTCCTCAGTCACATAAACCGAAGGCTCTGCATCCCGCATCAATACCCCGTCTGCTTCCCAACGCCCCTGGGTCTCAGCGACGTATCCGTAACGATCCGCACCCTCCCGTGGCGCCAGTTCCAACCGCACGATGTTGTGTTCCGACCGATCCAGCAACTCACTCTCAACCGCTGGCGTAATCATGTCGAACGGCGGCGAAAGATAGTCACCTAAGTCCCGACCCTGCGACGCTGCACTGAACCGGATTCCCCGAAATGCACGAACCTCAGCCATCAATTACCGGTCTGTTGCCTTCGATCTCCAATATCCTCAAGCGCGCCAACCCGCACCACACCGCAAAGTATAAACAGCATCCCTACATCGCATTTGGCCTCCAAACCATTATCGATGGCAAAGAGTTGCTGCATGCAAAGGTGGAAATTTCTTTGTATTGCCGGAATTCCGACGCAGAAGAATGGGCACGAACCTGCAAAAACACGCGATCGATTTGGCAAGATCGCTACACTGTTGCCAGTTGGTGTCGTTCAGCTACTCTCACAGCCGTGAGAATCACGAGCTAAAGCTCCGGATGGGATTCGCGGTACGACCCGAAACCCGGGGCAGTGAGCGTCACGGACTGTATTTCATGATGCCGCTCATATCGGACGGTGAATCACAAATTTCCTGAACCATCAGACTGCTTTGGCTCACCCGGTTCAACCCTCCACTCACCAGGTGGGACCAACTGCGCGCGCCTAGCAATCCACCATTGCTAGAATCTTGACGACACCGACTGTACGTAATCCGCAAAATCTGCCTTGACCATCTCCAAAATCGCAGCTCGCGCCGCCGAATTGCGCGAAACCCTCAACCGTGCAAATCACGAGTACTACGTGCTGAGTGATTCGTCGCTTTCCGACGCGGTGTACGACGCCCTCTTCCGCGAACTCCAAGACCTTGAACAAAATTATCCCGACCTAAAAACCTCTGATTCTCCAACACTCCGCGTCGGTGCGCCACCTTCGCAACAATTCGAACCGGTTCAACACCCGGTTCTCATGCTTAGCCTCAGCAACGTCAACAGCGAGGAAACCTTCAACGCCTGGTATCAACGCGCACTTGACTACCTCGAAATCGCCTCCGCCGACCTCACCCTCGAACTCAAAATCGATGGTCTTGCCGTTGCCATCAACTACGTCGACGGTATCCTGAACCAAGCCGCAACACGCGGTGACGGCACCCAAGGTGAAAACATCACGGACAATATCCGCACGATCAAATCTGTTCCCCTGACCCTCAATGGCGACGACGTCCCAGGCACCATCGAACTCCGAGGCGAAGTCTTCTACCCAATCTCGGCATTCGACCGCCTCAACGAAGAGCGCGAAACCGCCGGCCTGCCCCAATACGTAAACCCCCGAAATTCCGCTTCCGGTTCCCTCCGTCAACTCGACTCCACTGAGACCGCCAAACGTCCCCTCGACATGTTCTTCTACTCGATAGGATACGCAGAGAACGGTCAAATCCCCAATTCCCAATACGAAAC
>JAAXHR010000237.1 GCA_012270805.1 Dehalococcoidia bacterium | reverse complement strand
AAAGCCGTTGAGGTCCTTCAAATTGAGGACCCTCATCTAGCGACATGGAGGGAGATACTTGAAAACCTTCAAGAATATCACGTTGATGACTCGGGGCTGTGTTTTGCGGAAGGATTGCCATACTCGGAGTCTCACCGCCACATGTCGCACTTGGCGCCCGTTTATCCCTGCGACGATGTGAATATTGACGGTTCGTCGGAAGAGCGCCAACTTATCGATCGGACAATTAACAACGTAATTTTGAAGGGGTACGGCACCTTCGTCGGCTGGGCGTTCGTCTGGCTCTCTGCAATCGCCGCCAGAGCCGGCCGAGGCAGAATGGCATGGTGGACGCTCAAACAGTGCGCCGATGCGTTCGTCTCCGGCAACACATACAACCTGAACTTGGATTGGGAGCGCAACGGTATCTCCATCCAGCCCGACACCCTCTGCGTCGACGGGAACATGGGAGCAGTCGATTCCCTCAACCAGATGCTGCTTCAGAGTTGGGGCGGACGTATTCGCGTATTCCCGGCGTGTCCCAATCATTGGCGCGATATTCGGTTCGATAACTTGCGAAGCGAGGGAGGCGTAGAGGTCTCCGCGGTGCGTTCGGACGGGCGTACTCTCGGTGTCCGGTTGCAGTCCGCGTCAGGCACAAGCGTCCGACTTGCCAACCTGTTCGGCGAATCGGGCGGGTACCTCCGAGGGCAGCGGATTCAACCGTCGACCAACGGTGATTTGGAGGTCAACCTCGCTTCCGGAGATGCCGTCTGGTTGACAGCGGCTCCCGACATTCTGCCCGCTGACTTGGAGAATTTCGCCGTGGAACGCCCCGGTGTCCTGCGTAATCCATACGGTCTCAAGTTCGTCGATCCAGATTGGCTAATCGACAGCCCTGACATCGCGAAAGTACACCCGCATTTCCGTGGAACCTTCATAGAATAAGCGGACCGAAACCAACTGTTTTCTTGAAAATGTAAGTACGTAGAATCCGGTCCGGGAACATTGACCGGCCTCGATCGACGCCAAGTATCTAGGGTATGAGATTCATCCAAGATGTGCTGGATAGAAACGATCTCATCTACAACGTGCTGCCGCCCCGGTGGGTCTTTGGTCTGCCTATTGGCAACGGTCAGATTGGCGGCATGATCTGGGTTGAAGATGAAACGAAAGTGATTATTGCGCTGGATCACGTTTGGGCGTGGGATCTCCGCCAGCATCCCCGCGAAGATCCGGACAAACTCCGTTTCGACAACTTGGCCTCCTACCAAGGTCATCTGCTGCGAAAAGATCGACTGCCCGACATAAAGGCGGGCAAACTTCCAATCGAGGCGGGCTTTTTGACGGACATATTGTGCTCGGTGGATTGGAGCCTGTCACTCCCCACGAAGACGCATGTCGGGCGCCTCGTCATAGAGTTTGATGAGAAAACCTCGGGGTCGGCGCGTCTTCATCTCCGCGACGCTCAAGCTGTGCTCGACATCCGCACTGAATCTGAAGATAGCGTTCGCTTGGGAATTCGCGCTGATGCCAATTTGCCCGCGATTGTCATATCCCACGATCGCCAGAATTGCATCAAGGACATTCGGATAGAAAGGGTATCGTCGGACGATTTGGCGCCGCATCATGAACCCGGCGAACCCATCCCCGAGTGGTACAGACTCCCGGACTATGAACAAGGAAATCTAGGGGAAATCCGGTGGATTCGGCAGAATATCCCAAGTAGTCCGTCACTGGCGATAGCGTTGCTAACAGAAGACACACAAACCTGTGTAGCCGTGCAGGCGGTTCGCGACGGATCCGATCCGGTCCACGGGGCAATAAATGTCCTTGAGCGGATAGCGTTGTCCCACGAACACTGTTTGCAGGAACATCGAAACTGGTGGCGGCAGTTTTGGGAACGCTCAAGCGTTCAACTGCCGGAAGCCAAAATCGAATCCCTTTGGTACATGGGGCTTTACCTTTTGGCATCGTCCAGCCGTGAGGGTGGAGCGTCGGTGAGTTTGCA
>JAAXHR010000027.1 GCA_012270805.1 Dehalococcoidia bacterium | reverse complement strand
GGGATTCGCTCGTGTGCCGTCGTCCATACGATGTCCAAATCGACAGCGTCATAGGTATGAATCATGCGGTTGCGCATGCCGATCATCCGGCCCCACGGAATCGCCGCATGCCGCTCTCGGAATGACGCCGAGACCCGGCTTGCCGCCTCGCCGATGCTCTCCAGCCGCCGGATGACGGAATCCTGCAATTGGACGTTCCGCATGAAATCATCCCGCGTGACGCCTTCAAGATAGCCCCGCACCAATCGCGCGGACCCGACGATGTCCACAATGTGCGGGGTGTCACGATCCATAGATCACCTGGGCGGACTTCAGGATGCTGTTCCTGCGCAGATAGTTGCGGCTCGCCTCGACCCCCCGCCGACTGACCAGATCGACCTTGCGCCCGAAGATTTCCTTCAATTCGAGTTCCATGTCGTCGAGATCGAATAGCGTATGCTTGGCGCCTTCTCCGAAACCGACCATCACGTCCACGTCGCTATCGGGGCCGAAGTCGTCGCGCAAGACCGACCCGAACAGCGCCAGTTCGGTGATCTGCCAGCGCCGGCAGAAGGCGGCGATCTTGTCAGACGGTACGTCAATACGTGCGTTCATGTCGTAACTACCCGGTTCGCGTCGATAGGGAATCCAACACTCTTCAACTCCTGGATAAGCCTCATTTCCCACCCGCCAGAATCATCGAATGGAATGTACACAACCCCTGCGTAATCCGACGGTATCTCCACGTCACCCTTAGTCAAGGCACAGACACGTTCTCGCCCAATACGTCCGATGAAAAATCCCAACTCAAAAATTACATTCTGTCTGGCACGAGGGTTGAGATTGTTTTCATCACCCTGAAGCGAACCGGCATCATCGGGTGTCAACAGAGCTATGGCGAATCCAACTTGAGCGTGCTGCTCAAATTTCTCGATGATTGTACGACCCCGGCTCGGCTGTTCGGCGAGTATCACAGGTTCGAGACCCAGATTCTCAAGGAATCTCGCCACCATGCTCTTGGGACTTTCATCCCTACCGTGAACAATGAAAATCTTATTCGTGTCTGGCTGGTCACGCTGATCCACTGTGCGCTCGATCCAAAAAGTACCTCCAGTTCCAATAGATGAACTCCAATCTCCTGCAATACGATTATCTTCTACGACACGCCCCTCCACGCCTATCTCACCATGACCAGGGTGCTGAGTAATCACAGGTTGTCCGTTAACGAATACATTTTGACTTCGTTGATAAGCAGGACGAGAAATCCCCCTTATTTGGAGAGTTGAGTCATCTCGGCGACCTTTGTAGTCGTAAACTGCAACTCCATGTTTTGGGTCATTGATTCGAATTACTCCACTTAGTTGTTGGTCAGCTTCCACTATCTCAACAGCAATATCGCCATTATTGGTCCCTGTGATTTGTCCAGCCCAGGCACCAGCAAGTGAAACCATTCAATTTCTCCTTTTTGACAGCATCAAATGCTCTGCATAGTCAGGCGGTGAATTTTTCTTTGAACAGTCTCGGCATTAAAGAATCTCCACGATCTTCAAACTCTCAATCCCCCGGTCGTCCACAATCTTCACCGCCGCTCGTCCATGCTCCCCCGCCTCGAACGGCAACGAGGCGGTGCCGCGGTAGGCTTCTATCCGGCTCTCGTCGATCTCGGCCTTGAGATGGCGGGCCAGTCTCGCCCAGCCGTCATTGCCGCCGGCCATGGGGAAGAACACCTG
>JAAXHR010000033.1 GCA_012270805.1 Dehalococcoidia bacterium | reverse complement strand
ACGCTCAGGCATCACGCTCCGTGAACTTTGGGCACCTCGACCTTCAGGTGCGTCCGCGGCTTCCAACCCAAGACACGCTCAGCCTTTGTAAGGTTGTGCTCGACCTGGTCTTCGTCGCCGGCGATGAAGAAGGGCTCGAACGACCCATGCCCGATCTGCACAAACTCGGCTGCGGCCATGTACGCGTTGGCCAAGTCCTCTTCGTCAGTGACGAGCAGAGGGCGTGCACCACTCGGATCGACTTCGTACTGCGCGCTTCGGTACTCGATCCACTGCTCGCGAGTGCGAGGTCCGGTGATGCGCAATGCGGCGAGATTCATGTCGAAATGCCGTGCGAAGTAGCGGCAGATGAGTTCGCCGAAGCCTTTTGAAAGTCCATAGGCGCTCGGGGTATCGAGGGGTACCTCCTCTTCAGATTGATACCAGTCGCGATATCGGAAGTGGACGCTCATGGTGCTGGTGTAGACGCCGTTTCGCAGGCCGTTGTTGTAGCCAGTCCAGAGGAAAAGGTGCAAGCCTAAGTTGTTGACCGTGTAGTTCTCGCGGATCACCTTTTCGTCCTGATCTGTCACCGAACCGCCCTGGGGGCTCTGCATGACCAACCAGATGAAAGTGTCGACACCGTCCACTGCCTCTTTTATGGCTCCGCTATCGGTGACCGAGCCCTTGACGAACTCGATGCCGTCGTGGCGCGGCGGAGCAAGATCGAGAACGCGCAGATCGTGAACTTCCCGAAGATACGGAGTGATGAATGTGCCGACGTGCCCAGAACCGCCGACTAGTAGAATTTTCATGGCGTAGTGATGCCTCGCGCTAGGTTTTTGTGTATCTGCGGTGGATTATACGGGGATGAGGAATTGGAAATCCAGTCACGTTTCCTGGGTTGCAGCACGATATCCCGAGGGTTTTCATCGTCCAAGCTGCACATCCACTGGACCAGTTTAGCTGCGATGCGCGAATTCAAACGATCGTTTAGTTGGCCGACGCACCGCGAGTGACTTCCACGACTGCCTCCGCCCTTCCAAAGCCTCCCAAAGCCAAAGGCTTAACCACCCCGACTTTCACCTCCTCGATACAGTCATTCACCCCCAATACCGCCCGTGCAACCCGATCTGCCAAAGTCTCTAACAGCCTATACTCCTCTTTCGCCGCCACCTCCATCACCCTCGCGCAAACTGATCGGTAGTCCACCGCATCCGCCAAATCATCCGACTCCGCAACAGCCGCAAAACACCCCTTCACCTCAACATTCACAACGACCCGTTGCGGCATCAATCGCTCCCACTCCTCAACACCAATCACGCATCGTAACTCCAACCCGCAGATTAACAACCGGTCGGACGAACCTCCTGAGTTAGCTTCCGTCATGGTTCGATGCTATCCGCCAAACTTTCAATCACGCCGAGAACAATGGCTACAGTGCCTCCCAACGGTTCTGCATCTATGTGTTCGACCGTATCCGACGGATGGTTGATGAACCTCAGATCATGTGCGTGGATCATGATGAACGGGACGTCTCGCTCGTCAAACGCCGCATAGTCCGAAGCGCCCCAGTCGAACGGTTGAACCACCTCAATCTCCACATCGATGGTCTCGGCAACCTTCTCTACATGACCGACAAGCGCCGCATGCCCGAACACGTGCAGGTCACCGGTAGCAATCACATCGAGGTTGATCATCGCGTCGATCCGACCAATCTCGGCTTCAGACAGATCATGAGCGTAATGCTCGCTTCCGTGCAGACCCGTCTCCTCAGAACCGAAGAAGACGAATCGTAAATCGAACGGCAACTCATCATCCGACAACTCATCCGCCACGATCAAAGCCGCCGCAACTCCGCTCCCGTTGTCATTCGCACCCTGTGTCCAAGGCGTAGTGTCATAATGCGCGCCGATCAGCACTACCTGATCATCGTCAATGTCGTTGTTCAACTCGGCTATCACATTCCTAGATGGCCCATTCCCATCTGGATACACCAGCAACTCCACATCTACTACCTCACCATCCTCCAAAGCATCCCGCAACTTCTCACCGTCCTCCATCGGAATCCCGCCCACCAAAACATCTGGTGTTTCTTCCAACCTTCCTCCAAAGTAAAAACGGGGCTCATCATTAAAGACCACAGCTCCTACCGCGCCACGCTCCGCAGCATTCGTCTCCTTCTCCTCAAAGGTCAACACCCCACGACTCATCAGCACAATCCTCCCCTCAACATCGACCCCTTCGAAATCTTCATCGTCCCCAATTCCCACATAAACCAACTCGCCCTCAGCCTCCCCAGTCTTAACCGGCTCAAACGGCAAGAAGAAGATCCGAGCCGGATTGTCGCTGCGCCGAGAAAACCTCACGCTCGGATCATCCCCGCCAGAACCCGCCAGAACCTCAATCGATCCTGAAGCACCCGCTTCTGTCACCTCAAATTCCTGCATCTCCACCTCGTAGCCCAACTCCTCCATCTCCTCCAACAAGAACATCGCCCCCTTCAACTCCTCCTCTGTAGCACTCTGACGTGGGCTGAGCTCCTCCGCCAGCATGATCGTCAACTCATACACACGATCCGTCAAAGATGCCAAATCGTCATCAACATCCAGCTCCACCTCGGCAGTTGCTGTCGGCACCAAGGTAGCAGTCGGTTGAATGACCACAACTGTTGTCGCGGTAGCAGCCACCGTGGTTGCTTCGACCGTGAGCTCAACAACCTGTTCTCCAGATTCACATCCAGCAACTCCTACCAACACCAACGCCGCGCCCAAGAAGGGCGCAACAGACAATCGCCAACCTCTCATTAAATCCATCATCTGGCCGCTTTCAATTATCAAGGTGCTGTATCAACATACGAACGCGGGTAAAGTGATGTTTGGCAATAAAAGAAAAATCTTAGACGGTGCCCAAACCTTGAGCCGAAAAGAAACTCCCCACACCTTCGCTGGTAACCCCATCGACCGCGCCGACCAGATCCGACGCAACGAGTCCGAAATCCACGACCTGATGCACTCGCCAAGGGCCAAGGTCCTCATCTTAGCTGGCCTTGACCCTCTCATCACTACATCCCGTAACCCTTCAATCGCCCTGGGTTGGCTCCCTTTCAAGACTGCCAAAAACATCGTGGGAACTGATCCAAATCTCTCAACATTCCTAGGTGTCACTCCCGAAAGAAATCCCATAATCGCCTGGAATCTGAACGGTAGCGCACGAAACGGCTCTGATCAGCTCCCGCAATCCCACCTCGGCGAACTGAACCTTGAAATCTGCGATGCCCGAGAATCCGCAATGCTCATTTCTGGCGAAGAAACCGGTATCCTTGCTCAAGCCCGAGCCAATCTCGGATGGCACAGCACACACCAGTTCTGCGCGCGGTGCGGCGACCCAACAGAGATGCGGCGGGGCGGACTCATGCGCCAATGCGTCGGATGCAACGCCGAACACTTCCCACGCACCGACCCCGTAATCATCACCGTCGTCACCCATGGCGATAGATGCATCCTCGGACAATCTGCTGGACGCCTCTCGGCGATGAAGATGTACTCCGCTCTAGCCGGCTTCATGGACCACGGCGAATCCATGGAAGAAGCCGTCCGCAGAGAAGTCTGGGAAGAGGCGGGCATCAAAGTCGGACGTGTCCAGTACCACTCAACCCAGCCCTGGCCATTCCCTTCTTCCCTTATGATCGGCAGCCACTCCGAAGCCCTAACAACCGACATCAACAAAGACGACTTCGAGATGACCGATGTCAGGTGGTGGGACCGCGACGAAGTCCTCCTAGCCCTAGCCGAAAAAAGCGAAAACCTACGCGTCCCCGGGCCCATCGCGATCGCCCACCACCTCATCAAAGCATGGGCAACCGGCAAAGCAGGTGATTTTCGCATAAGTTAGACGTTTCCAACCAAAAGGACCGAATCATGAAGTTAAAAACCCTCCGCGCGGTCCATATCGATATACCGCCACCACAGCCAAAAACTCCCGCCCGTCGAGCTCCGTGGCCCACAAAGTCGCCGCGGGCGATGCCAATAAACTTCTATCCCCAGTACTCACGCTTTCCGCAAGAGATGCCGGGCCATGTAGGTCTATCCGAAGTGTGGGTTCAAGCCATCGCCGAGGACGGGACTTTCGGTCTAGGCCATTGCTCTTTCGGCCAACCCGTCGCTTC
>JAAXHR010000295.1 GCA_012270805.1 Dehalococcoidia bacterium | reverse complement strand
GCCAACCTCGTCCCCAATGATCCTAAAGTGGCGACATTCGTACCCATCACCCACGGCTGCGATAAGTTCTGCACATTCTGCATCATCCCGTACCGTCGTGGACGCGAGACGAGTCGCCCATTGGATGAGTTAGTCGATGAAGCCAAGATGCTGGTGCAACGTGGTGTCAAAGAGGTTACGCTGCTCGGTCAGAACGTCGACTCCTATGGTCACGACTTGGACGATCGCAAAGACCTGGCAGACCTGCTCGAGGCGATCGAAGAGGTGGATGGAATTGAGCGCATCCGATTCCTAACTTCGCATCCAAACGACATGTCGACTCGAATAATCCAATCAATCGCCGATTTGCCGAAGGTTTGCGAGACGGTCAACCTGCCGTTCCAAGCCGGAGACGATGTGGTGCTCGCCAACATGCGGCGTGGCTACACGCGCGGCCAGTATCTCGAAAAGATCGATGAGATCCGCGACATTTTGGGCGATGACGTAACCCTGACTACCGACGTAATAGTTGGCTTCCCTGGCGAGGACGAAGCACAGTTCGAAAACACCCTGGACATCGTCGAGAGAGTCCGCTTCGACAAGGTACACTCCGCGGCATATAGCGAACGCCCTGGCACCGTCGCTTCTCGGAAGTTTCCTGACACTGTATCCCAAAGCGAGAAAAAGCGACGACATCAGCGGCTCGACGCTGTACAATGGGCAATCCAAGCAGCGAAACACGACGCTTTGGTAGGTAGTTCCACTGACATCCTTCTGGAAGGCCGAAAACGAGGAAGGATGTTCGGCAGAAATCGCAACGACAAAATCGTCTACATCGATGACGATGAACACTCCAGTTGCAGCACTCGCGTCGGAGAGACGATAAAGGTTGAGGTTACCGACGCGACCGCGTGGTCGCTGGTCGGTCAGCCACTCAACTAAGCCGGTTGGAATCTCAAGGAGGCGACATGATCTCCATTAACACTACCGAGAAGACCATCATACCGATCACCGAACTTGAACAGTCGGCGTTCTGTCAGACGGAAGGAAACCTACGAACCAAAACGCTTGAGCAGGAGTTCCAATCGGGTGTCCGTTGGCAAAAGGTCCCGACCCGCTATCTCAAGTTGACTCCAGAGCAGGTCGAGGCCGGTATCCGATACGCCCGTAAAGAGATCGGCACTAAAGCGGTGGTACTCGGGCACCACTACCAGCGTGAAGACGTCATCCAATTCGCTGATTTCCGTGGTGACTCCTATCTGCTGTCTAAGCATGCCGCCGATACCGAAGAGGCTAAGTGGATCATTTTCTGCGGCGTCCACTTCATGGCTGAAACTGCGGACTTACTCTCTGACGACGACCAGCACGTGATCCTGCCGAACATGGCGGCCGGGTGTTCGATGGCCGACATGGCGGCATCAGATGATGTCGAGGATGCGTGGGACGATCTGATGGATGTCCTCGGCGAAGGCCAAAATGGCGAGGCTGAGATCATCCCGATTACTTACATGAACTCCACAGCGGCGATCAAGGCGCTTTGCGGGCGCAACGGTGGTCTGGTCTGCACTTCCTCTAATGCTGACGCGGCCTACGATTGGGCGCTAGCGCGCGGCAAGCGGATCTTCTTCCTGCCTGACCAGCACCTTGGACGCAACACCGGTCTGGCAAAAGGCATTCCCGCCAAGGATATGGTGGTTTGGAACCCGTTTAAGCCGAAGGGTGGTTTATCAGAGTCTGAGATACAGAATGCAAAAATCGTTCTCTGGCAAGGCCACTGCTCAGTTCACACTCGATTCACCGTCAAGCAGATCGAAGAAGCACGGCGAAACGATCCCGATGTCAATGTCGTGGTCCATCCAGAATGCGTTCGTGAAGTAGTAGACGCCGCCGACTGCTACGGTTCGACCGAATTCATCCGTAAAACCGTTGAAGGCGCGCCGGCTGGTACGTCATGGGCGATAGGCACTGAGATCAACATGGTTAATCGTCTGCGCGACGAGAACCCGGACAAGCGGATTTTCTGCCTCGATCCGGTCGTTTGCCCGTGCGCCACGATGTACCGCATCCACCCGGCTTACGTTCTTTGGGTGCTCGAAGGCATCATGGCGGGAGTCGGTATCAACGTCGTGCAAGTGGATGCCGAGACGAAACGAGACGCCTTGGTCGCGCTCGAACGCATGCTCGAAGTCGGTGGGTAACCATCATCATTTTCTCCCCTTGACAAGGGGAGATACAGAGGGGTTCTAAGGTGAGGGCATGACGAACAGCGGTAATCCAGTAATCAAGCTGGAAAACCTCACCAAGCATTACGGAGAAATAGTCGGCATCCAAGACCTCTCCCTCGAAGTGACTGAAGGAGAGGTCTTCGGACTCTTAGGACCCAACGGCGCTGGGAAAACCACTACCATCCGCCTCATTCTCGACTTCATCCGACCAACCTCCGGCAAAGCCACCGTCTTCGGTCTATCCCCTCGATCCGACGGCACCGACATCCGTCGTCGTGTCGGCTACCTCCCTGGCGACTTTGTCACCTACGACCACATGACGGGGGCCACTGTCACCGAATACTTCACCCACCTCCGCGGCTCCGATCCTGTCAAACTCGTTGCCCTCTGTGAACGCTACAAACTCGACCTCTCGCGCAAAATAGGCCAACTTTCTAAGGGCAACAAACAGAAAATAGGGCTGGTTCAAGCTTTCATGAACGACCCCGATCTGCTGATTCTCGACGAACCGACTGCAGGGCTAGACCCGCTCCTCCAATACGAGTTTCAAAAAATGGTCCACGAGGAAAAGGTCCAGGGCAAAACCATCTTCATGTCCTCCCACGTCATGTCCGAGGTCGAAGCCACATGCGACCGCGTAGGCATCATCCGAGAAGGGAAACTCGCTACAATCGACACCGTCTCCCACTTAACGGAACTAAGCCTCTGGACCGCCAAAATCGTCTTCACTCAACCCGTTCCATCCGACACTTTCAACAACCTTCCCGGCATCACCGTCACCAATCAAACTGACAACCGTACCTACAACCTCTCAATAAGCGGCGAAGGCGCCATGGACTCCCTAATCAAAACCGTGGCCAAACACTCCGTCCAAACCTTCGAAAGCCAACACGCCTCGCTAGAAGACGCCTTCCTCAAGCACTACTCTGGCGAAGCATCCGAATCATGAATCGTGTACTCCAGCATCTTCCTAAAAACCATTCGCGACGGTCAACGCACCACCCTCCTATTCTCCGCAGGCCAACTCGCCATCGGTGTTCTACTCGCCCTTCTCTTTCCCGATGTCGTCGCCGGATTCGCCGGCATGATCGACGACCTTCCTGAGTTCATCCAAGCCTTTGTCGGCAGCGCCGCAGAGTTCACAACTCCTGAAGGCTTCTTCACCGCTGACCCATATAGCGCTATCTCGCTAGTCATCATGTTCGCCTTCTCCATCAACCGAGGCATGGGTGCCATCGCCGCAGAGGAACAATCTCACACCCTCGACCAGCTCCTCGGAAACCCCATCACACGAACTCACCTTTACCTCCACAAGAGCTTCGCCCTCATTGGCGACTGCGTGCTTCCAGTCATCTCCCTCGCTGTCGGCATCCTTATCGGCTCTCTCATAATGGACTACTCCGTATCCCTCTCCGGACTCTTCCAGATGTCCATCAGCCTCCTGCTCATCTCATACGCCACAGGATTCTTAGCTCTGAGCATCGGCGCTGCAACCGGCAGTAAATCCATCGCTACTGGAATCCCTGCAGCCATCGCCGCTATCGGATACCTTATCCACATCCTAGTCCCTCTCGTCGACTCCCTTTCCCCACTCAAATACATCTCCATCCTCCACTACTACATCGGCGACAAACCGTTCATTAATGGCATCACGCCTTGGCACGCCTTGGTGTTGATTGGCATAACCATCGTTCCATTCGTTGTCGGGCTTTACCGTTTCAACGGTCGCGACTTGCGCGGGTGAGTTTCAGGTATGTGTCGATTGTCATCAGAGGTTTTTGTCGCAGCGGGCGGCGGCGGCGCATTGGCGACTGTTGCGACATTCTTCAAAGCCCATTGGGACTCCATCCGTGATCGGAAGGCCTTCAGAAGCGCTAAAGAACGAGAGCAGATGAGTAGCGACGGATCCTCTGACGTTGAGGATGTCGGTAAATCGGACTAGATGGCTCCACAATCCTGCTGTTGATCACTGAGGAATGTAGTTCTAGATAATCGACAGCTAAAACTCGAGTCCCGGTTGCGCCTTTATGCCCTGTTCTCGATAGGGGTGCTTTATCTCGCGCATCTCTGTCACTAAGTCTGCGAACTCGACAAGTTCGTCTGGCGCATACCTTCCTGTGATGATGACATGGAGCATGTGCGGTTTCTTCTTCAGCGTCGCGATGGCATCCTCAACCGGGATCCAACCGTAGTGCAACGGATATGTGAATTCGTCAAGGATGATTACATCGTGTTCTTCGGAAAGGATGGCCTTTTTGCGGTTCTCCCACTGTTCACGCGCCAATTCCTGCGTATGGTCCATATCTTTTGAGCGCCATGTGAATCCGTCACCCATTGCCTTTATCGGAACGCCTAGCTTAACCGCCGCCCTCTTTTCTCCGAACATGGCTCCGGTGTGCTTCAGGAATTGGAACATTTCTACTCGCATGTTCCGACCCCAAGCGCGGAGCAGAACGCCGAGAGCAGCCGTAGTTTTGCCTTTGCCATTCCCGGTATTGATGACGACAAGACCTTTCTTGATCCTCGGGCCTTTTACCGATTGGGGTTCTTTGGTCGAGTCTGTTGTTTCGGTCATGATCTTCTCCGACGACAACCAATCATGGGGTTGGACCGACAAGCCAGACTTGAGGGCTGCCGGTTTCAGGATCTTGTTGCACGGTGGTTTCGACTTCGAACACACGCCGCAGGTTCTCAGTAGTCAACACGTCAACAGGCT
>JAAXHR010000363.1 GCA_012270805.1 Dehalococcoidia bacterium | reverse complement strand
CACAAGCCTCTAACCACATCTCCGACGGTGTCAAGAAAGTTATCATCTCCGCTCCAGCCACTAACGAAGACATCACTATCGTATTGGGCGTGAACGAAGACCAGTACGACCCCGCGGAGCACAACGTCATCTCCAACGCGTCATGCACCACTAACTGTGTCGCACCGATGGCTAAGGTCTTGAACGACGCGTTCGGCATCGAACACGCCTTGATGTCAACGATCCATGCCTACACCAATGATCAGGCCATCCTTGACCAAGTCCACAGCGACCTCCGACGCGCACGTGCCGCCGCCAACAGCATCATTCCGACCACAACTGGAGCCGCTAAGGCGGTAACCCTCGCCATCCCTGAACTGAAGGGCAAGATCGACGGCATGGCATACCGCGTTCCGGTCATCACCGGCTCGGTCACTGATCTGACCGTCCGACTTGCCAAATCGGTCACAGCAGAAGAGGTCAACGATGCCTTTAGAGCCAGTGAATCCGGCGATCTGAATGGCGTGATGCACGTATCAGACGAACCCTTAGTATCCTCCGACTACATCGGCGATCCACACTCCTGCACCATCGACGCGCTATCAACTGCCGTCGTAGCAGAGGATGACTCCGACTCCGGCACTTTCGTCAAAGTCGTCGGCTGGTACGACAACGAGTGGGGATACTCGAGCCGTACCGCCGACGTGACCGCTCTCATAGCAACGTCGCTTTGAATTTGCCAGCGACCACTATAGCCAAGGAAACCACGATCAATCGGTGGCGTTGATTTCCCAATCTCCGGCTTGCCGTCCCGCGGCATGGTGTGACGAAACATCACACGCGGTGCACCGCGCATATCATGGTTGATATCAGCACCAACGAAAAAACCGAACCAACCGAAACCAACGGGACTCTGAACACCGCCTTAAATCTGAACCAACCTCACGTGGTTGACGACATGGACGCGTTCCTCAACGTCTTGCCCGAATCATTCTGCGCGGGCCTCAACGAAAAGATGGGTGAACGACAGGACATGTCTGGTCTGGTCGAAGTCATCGTCGATCTCGGCCGTGTGCCAGAAGCACGATTCGTCGATGGCTCGATCGTGTTGAGCGAGGAAGAGGTGACCAGGGAAGATATCTCTGCCGTCATCGCCGGGCTCGGACGTTTCGGCGACGACAACCGCGCCGGAATCGAACGGACACTTCACCGTTTCTCCGTCAT
>JAAXHR010000377.1:677-1299 GCA_012270805.1 Dehalococcoidia bacterium | reverse complement strand
CAGCAGGACATAACCCATGACCTGCCTACCACCAACCTGGATCTCACCGCCACCTTCCTCGACTACGCGAGCTTAGACATTTCCGTCGACATGGACAGTCGATCCCTCCGCAACCTCCTCGAAGGCAATACCAGTACGCATCGGGACATCGTCCTATCCGGCCTTGGCAACTGGCGCATGGCCTATGACGGCCGCTACAAATACATCGAAGGATTTGGCGACACACCCATGCTCTTTGACCTCGACACCGACCCACTCGAAAACAACAATATCATCGACGACTCGGATGTCTCATCGCATGTCGAGCGACTGAAAGCAGAGTTGATATAATGACCAACCATCGTCCCAACATCCTCTTCTTCTGCTCTGACCAGCACCAGACCGCTGCATCGGGTTGTTATGGTCACGCAGAAGTACAAACCCCGAATATCGACCGCATTGCCGCATCTGGCATCCGCTTTAACAGAGCCTACTGCCAGTCTCCCGTCTGTGTACCCGCACGCGGCTCGATCATCACCGCGCAATATCCCCACACCCATGGCGCGCGCATCTTACAAGACGCACTATCCCCCAACACGCGCACCATTGCCCATCACTTTGCCGAACACGGCTATCAAACCGG
>JAAXHR010000377.1:0-470 GCA_012270805.1 Dehalococcoidia bacterium | reverse complement strand
GGCACATCGGGACGACCATCCAAATTATCAGCGCGGTATTTTCAAGACACGTATTACGCCGACGAAACCGTGCGGTATCTGCGCGAAAAAAGAGATCCCGACAAACCCTTCATCCTCTGGTCGTCCTACTTCATGCCGCACACGCCCCTCGTCCCGATGCAGCAATACTTCGACCTCTACGATCCCGAAATCCTCACCTTGCCCCAACGCAGCGACAACGCGCTTGAAACCGGTTTTGAAGGCCACCTCATGCGCGCCAAACAGCGAGGATGGTACGCGCAAACAGACCGAGAACTCGGCCGCGCACTCGCCGGATACTACGGCAACATCAGCCAGATGGACGCGTGCATCGGCAAAGTACTCGACACACTCTACGACCTCGGCCTCGACCAGAACACCATCATCGTCTATACCTCAGACCACGGCGAAATGGCCGGTGCCCATCGCATGTGGACCAAACACAACATGTA
>JAAXHR010000124.1 GCA_012270805.1 Dehalococcoidia bacterium | reverse complement strand
GTTCCGGCGTGGCGATCGCAGATTGGGCGTTAAGCGTCGCTTCATCTAACAGCGCGACGTACAGCCAAGTTGACGGGACCATGACCGTCGCTAATATGACAAAAGCGGCTAGCTTCATCCCGAACACGGAAGTTAGCCCTCGACTCGATCCATGCAGCATCTTCGGGACTACCTTTCTCCTATCGCCAATATCTGGAACCGGCAAATCTAAAACGCGGAAAACTACGCTTGGATCCGATTGATTCGCAAGTCTACACGCAACGATGCGCGGTTCGTAACGGCACCGCGGTTCACGCGTTGAAGGTTGTCAGGTTGTTAACCGTTTGTAGAGCATCAGCAGGCGTTGCGGCAACATGCTGACATCAGGAAGGACTTCGTAGTTGAAGTCGTCCATCATGACTTTGAGGTAGTCATGGCCCTGCTTGTCCACGGTCAGGCAGAAGGGCACTATTCCTTCCCGCCTTGCTTCCATCAGAGCCATGCGAGTGTCGTGCACGGCGTATTCCTTCTCGACACCCTCTCGGCTGTAGCCGCGGTCTTGGGGTCGGCCATCGGAGATTAGGAACAGGAAACGGGAGCGCGAATCTTGGTCGGCGAGCTTCTTGGTGGCGTGGCGAATCGACGGTCCCATGCGGGTCGCGTGCAGCGGCGCGATGCGGTCAATGCGGCGTGGAATCTCTTCTGTGAACTTCTCGTCGAGGTCTTTGATGACGTAGAATTCGACGTTTTCTCGCCCGTAGCCGGAGAAGCCGTAAATCCCGTAATCGTCCCCGAGCGCCTCTAGCGCGTTAACGAGCAGGACAACGCCTTCTTTCTCGACATCCACGATGCGCTTGTACGACTTTCGCAAGCCTTCGGTGCGCCGCGAGCGTAGCCAGACCATGTATTCAACAGGATCATCGGGCGCGCCCCAATCGTCGTTGGGCCGCTTGGCTTCTTCAATCGCCTCGGCGGTCGAAGCCGACATGTCGAGCAAGAACGCGACGGCCACTGAGCGTTCAGTCTTGTTGCGACGCCAGTAGATTTTCTCATCAGGTGTGGCGCCAGCGCGGATGTCGATAACAGCCTCGAGCATCGGGTCGAAATCGAGTTCTTCGCCGTCCTCCAGCCGCTTCTGCTTGCGGTACATCTCTGGCATCACGAGCTCGAACTGCTTCTTGATCATCGTCAAGAGCGATGCGCGTTCGATGAGCGTGTCGCGATAGAAACCGGGATCGCCGCTGCTCATCTCTTTCTCGTGCACCATGCACCAGCGCGGCCGATACTCGTTGGCTCTGAAGTCCCACTCGTCGTACACGAACTGGTCATTTCCGTTTGGGCTGAGCGGGCCACCGTCCTCCTCGACGTGTTGCATGGGGCCGGAAGATTGGCTTTGGGCCTGCGGATCGCGTCGCTGCATCTCCTTAAGGAGGTTTTCAAGCATCTCGGCAAGTTCAGACGACATCTCTTCGCCGTCTTGCCCCTCTTGGACGTCGACCTCCGCGGAGTTCTTCATCATCTGCTCAAGCTGCTCTTGGGACAGCGGCGTCATCTCGCCCATGTCGTCGTCAGCGAACTCGGCACCATCCATCATCTGCGCCTGAGACAGGAGCTGCGACAACTCCGGTTTGAACTCGCCGCGATAGTCGACCTCTTGGGGCGAAGAGTAGTCTTGCTCGTCCCCGGTTTCGAAGTCTTCCGATTCTTCACCGCTCTCCTCGTCGTCTTCACCGTAGCCTTCGCCCGGTTGCATCGACTCGATGAAAGCTTGAATTATTCCTTGCAGGTCCTGTTCCTCTTCATCGTCGCCATCCTGTTCATCGTCCTCGTCATCGTCGTCGAGGTTGTCAAACTCGTCCTCGTCGAGCTCTTCGTTTTTGACCTCAGTCAGCCATGCGCAGGCACGAATCGTAGCTTCTGCAGCATCCTCTACCAACGCTGGCTCGTTCTGCATCAAGCGCACAAGTCGGCGGAGTTTCCTTGCTACTTCCATGTGACGCTTTGGGGCGATCAGGTTGGCGTTTTGTCCGAGGCTGATACGGATCATGAATTCAACGAGCGCCTCGCGTGCCGGCAACTCGGTCATGTCGGGCCGCGAACCCAAAGCGTCATTTTGTACAGCTTGGAAACTGATCGCGAGCCCGCGATATGCTCCCATCACCTTCGCATCGACACGGGTGCTTTCGAAGATCGTGAAGACGTCGTTGCTCAATTTGCGATCCGGGAAGAGATCGAAGAAGCGGCTCATAGGTATCGTGGCGTGATCATCTGGCTTGGCCTCGGTTGTCGCGCCGTTCGAATTCGCTTGGGCGGTTGAAGGCTCTCTCTCAGCGATCTCACTCGAAACCGATTCGAGTGCGTTGCCGTTGGTGCTTGTAAGCTCGGGGCGGAGATCGGTGAACATCGTAGAGGGTCGTTCGAAGCTGAAGCGGAACGAGCCGAATTCGATGTGGCCGGTCTGGTGCGTCGAGATGACCTTGAAGAACGCGAAGTTGCGGTCCTTGCTGGGATGGCGGTTGATTACCTTGGGTAGGTATATAGTCGTGCCCTCGGTGGTGGGTAATTCGCCTTGGAACCATCCGATGTTTTTGTCGACAAGTTGTTGTGCGGCTTGAACTTCGATCTCCTGTCCTGCCAACATGCGGCAGTACATGCGAATGATCTCTCGCACACGATCGAGCTCGACGCTTGAAGACAACGCGTCGAGCACCTCGTGGGACAATGCCGATTCGTTTTTGAAATAGGCTTCGGCAGCATCGGGCTTCTCTGCGTTCAGCTGCATACCCCTCCCATGCCACTCCACCAACTGCGGAAACGTGACGCGTTCCAAGACACGTGGTCCTGTGGTCAGGAACGCAGATGATGCCTCTGGCGAGCCTTCGGAAGCGATTCGGTGTGTAAGGTCGATCAACGTGTCGCGCCATTCATGGCCCACGCCGCCTAATGCGCGAGCACCATCACGGATGACGCGCGAAGGGTCTACGCCTTCTTTTGTCGACAAGCGGTTGACCAACGCGATGAAGCTCGATCGTTGTTCCCGCGGCATCTCGACGAGAGAATACTGAGCGGCATCGAACATGGGTTGAACATGACGCCAAGAGTTCTTTGCGACGGTGTTGGACAGTCCGATGAACGCGCCGGCATCTCGGCCTAGCTTCGGGAAAAGATCGGAGCCTTTATCCAGCGCGTCGCCGGCCATGTCGTAAGAGCGATGCGAGACCTCTTCCAAGAACTCTGCAAAGCGTCGCAACTCATCGAACGACAGCGATTCCAGCAGTTGCGGAGTCGCTTCGAATAACTTGCACGCCAGAGCCGACGACTTCCACGTTCCGCGGTACAACGACCGGCAGGACTGAGCCCAATCGCCGATATAGCGCGGGCGCAGGCGTTCGATCGCTTCGGGGCTGGCGCGGAAGAACGCTACAGCGAGGCTTGGGGACGCGGTGCACAATTGGTCGCCGATCCGGACCCAGCTGATGAATTGACCGGCTGGAAGATGGCGCTGAACACGTGGTGAAGCACTGAAAAGTTCGGCTCCGGCTTCCCATGAGCGGACGGTTCGCTTCGAAATGGTCAATCCCATCTGCGCCCAATCGTCAAGCTTGTCGTCTGCTAACCGGCCGGTCAAAGCCTCTCTGGCGCGGTCGTAGTTTGCTTGGACGGGCGACGGGAAGGTGCCCAACTCCGTTCGGACGTTCATCATGATCTGGTCGGCGGGTTGACTCATGTTGGAAAAATCCAATCGTTACAGCAGGATCACAAGGTATTGGCTCCACGCCAGCACGTAAGCGAAAACGACGACGAGAACGGTAGCCAAGAGATACGCCCAGATTCCAACTGTGCGACGCAGTATTTGCTGCCCCGCAAAGAGACCCGCGCAAGCCAACACCAACCAGAGAAGCACAACCCCATAAAAGGTAAAGCTCGTGGATGTAATCCCTCTTACAACAACCGCGACCACGCCAGTAACGAAAAAGCCAAGTACCACGGTGGTCAACGTCATCAAGACGCTCAGGCCGATTCCAGCTTTCCGCGGAGTAGCGGTGGCACTCTTCTCCTCCACGTTTTTCATGCACGTACCTCGACGGTTTCCTGTTCAATTAGTGCCATCGTGCTGTGGATGATCCTTGCGGTGGCACCCCAGATGATTCTGCCTTCGTGTTCTATTGCATCCCATTGACGAGTGACGTTGTTGCTCATTAGCGTGATCTGACGGCGCGCCGAGGCATCGGCTAGACGATTGATTGGAATAAAGGCGCAATCGTCTACCTCTTCAGTTTCGGGCATTAACCGTGCATTTTCGCACAACCTGCCGGCGAACGGCCAGACTTCGTAACCCGTTCCTGTGATCACTTTGGGTAACGGCCCCCAACAATCGATCTGCGATGCTGGAACGCCGATTTCTTCGTGAGTTTCCCGCAACGCGGTGTCTAGCAGTGATGCGTCTGTCGATTCAGCGACGCCACCGGGGAAAGCCCATTCTGTGCGATGGTTTCCGCGATGCGCCGCTCGTCTGATCAACAGCAACTTTGGATCGTCGTTGCGGACAGCGAACAGAACGGTAACGGCGGCTCGACGTTTTGGCAATCCGGGATCTATCCCTTCGGGCGGAGCCGTTTCGCCGGGCAGATCACGCACACCAGGACGGCTCAGTCTGCTTTTGGCGAACGCCATGAACTCGGATGCCGTATCGGTTTTCACGGGAAAATCGAGGAGACTACCTCGTCGATGCTACGTTGCACTTGTGCGTCGTCGGTGATGCCCCACGTCACCGCTACTTGGCATGCTCTACGAGCACTGATGCCCTCGTTGATTAACTTGGCGGCATATATGAGGACACGTGTGCTCGCGCCTTCTTCCAACCCGTGTTCACGCAGGTTGCGAATCTTCCCGCCCAATGCTGCCAGCAATCCGGCATGTTCCTCATCGCAGCCCGATTCGTGAGCGATGATCGTGGACTCTTGCTCCTCGTTAGGAAAATCGAATTCGAGCGCAACGAAGCGCTGACGCGTGCTGTGCTTGAGGTCCTTCACAGCGTTCTGGTAACCAGGGTTGTATGAGACTACGAGCAGGAAACCATCTGCGGCATCGATGACCAAGCCAAGTTTGTCGATCGTCAAAGTCCGACGGTGGTCGGTCAAGGGGTGAATGATGACGGTCGTGTCTTTTCGTGCTTCAACTACTTCATCCAAGTAGCAGATGCCGCCGGACTTCACCGCCCGGGTCAAGGGACCGTCCTGCCAACGGGTGCCTTCTCGGTCGAGCAAGTAACGGCCGATGAGGTCAGATGCAGTGAGGTCTTCGTGGCAGGCCACCGTTACGAGCGGTAGCGAAGCGGGATTGCCATTGGTGCTGGCGTCCACCTTGGCGGCGGGTTTTGCGACGGTAAGTTCTTCGCCCAGGCGCCATGACATGTGCTCTACGAAACGGGTCTTGCCGGTGCCGGTCGGTCCCTTCAGCAGTACAGGAACGCGCTGGTGATACGCGGCTTCGAAGATTTCGATTTCGTCGGCGAGCGGAAGGTAGTAAGGCTCTTCGGCGAGCACGTACTCTTCAATGATCGTCTGGTTGAATAACTGTTCAGTCGCCATTTGGCATCCAATCGGTGCTAAGTCGTAGTGGTTGCTTCCCACAATCTGGTGACGCTCTGCTCCAAAGTGGTCAGATCGCCGTCGTTAAATATTGTCTCGTCTGCTCGTTCGATTCTGATCTCGGGTGCGAGTTGCGCGTCCATCCGCGCGCGCGCGGCGTGTTCGTCCATGCCACTCTTTTCTATAATGCGCGCCAACCTTTGATGATATGACGCTTCAACGGTCCATACGCGATCGACTAGCTCGTCCCAGCCTGCTTCGAAAAACACAGCCGCTTCAATTGCGGTGACATCTATGTGACAGTCTCGGTTTAGGCTGATTTTCCTCTCGAGCATCTCACGGATGCGGTGCCATACGATCGATTCGAGTGTCCTCCGTTTGGGTTCATCGTTGAAGACGATCGCAGCTACGACCTTGCGGTCAATCTCACCGTCTTCGTTAACAATTCTTTCGCCGAAGGCTTTGATCACTTCAGCATGACCTGCGGTGCCTTTTGCGTAGGATGCGTGACCTAGAAGATCGGCGCTGATGGTTTTTGCGCCAAGCTTGCGCAAGATGCCGATAGTCTCGGATTTTCCCGCCCCGATACCCCCTGTTACAGCTATGGTGATCATTGATTGTCGTCGCAAGGTGCGTAAATAGAATATTTTACTACTCCGTAAACCGCATATTTCGAACCGAATAACGTCGAAATTGCGC
>JAAXHR010000362.1 GCA_012270805.1 Dehalococcoidia bacterium | reverse complement strand
GCGGTGTACCGTGCGCATTCTTTATCTGACGTAGACAGGAGGAGGGACTTATAATGGCAACTATGGCAGGACCATCGCGGCTAATCGGTGCGCCGATTAAGCGGCGGGAAGATCCGCGGCTAGTCCAAGGATTATCCCATTATGTAGACGACATAAAGTTGGTCAATATGCATCACTGTACGTTCTTGCGCAGCGATTACGCGCACGCGGATATTAAGAGCATCAACACCGAAGCGGCAGAAAACCTGTCGGGCGTAGTCAAGGTGATAACGGGGGCAGACATCCAAGGCAAGGTTGGTTCAATCCCGTGCGCTGCGGAAATCGAAGGTCTCAAGGTTCCCGATCACCCGGCTCTTGCTGTAGACCGCGTTCGGTTCGTTGGAGAACCAATCGCCGCCGTGGTGGCGACGGATCCCTACGTAGCGAGAGATGCGCTGGATCTGATCGAAGTTGAGTACGACGAGTTGCCGGCCGTGGTTGATTTGGACGAAGCGGTTGAATCGGATTCAACGGTTATCTATGATGGGTTCGGCGACAATATCGCTTTTACGATGCCGCTTGACGCGGGAGATGTGGACGCAGCCTTTGCCGACGCCGACCACGTGGTCTCTCAGCGCTTCGTAAATCAGCGTTTGATACCCAACTCAATCGAACCGCGCGGGGTGTTAGCGGAATATCTGCCGGGAGAGGGGACGCTCACGGTATGGTCTTCGACCCAAGTGCCCCATCACCTCAAAACCATTCTTTCCCTGCTCCTTGACCTTCCCGAGCAACTCGTTCGCGTCATTGCCCCGGAAGTGGGAGGCGGATTCGGCAGCAAGTTGAATGTGTATCCAGAAGAAGCGGTGGTCGCCTACTTGGCAACGCAGTTGCGAAAGCCCGTGAAATGGATTGAGAAGCGGAGCGAGGGCTTCACAACAACCATTCATGGACGCGATCAGGTCGACTACGTTGACATGGCGGTCAAGAATGATGGAACGATTACGGCGATCCGCGCGAAATTGCTTGCCAATATGGGTGCATATCATCAATTGCTCACGCCAATTATTCCCGTGTTGACCTATCTCATGATGCCGGGAGCTTATAAGATTCCGAACATCAAATTGGAGTTGATCGGCGTCTTTACGAATAAGATGGCGACGGACGCGTATCGTGGGGCTGGACGTCCCGAGGCAACTCACATCATTGAACGTATGGTCGATCTGGCGGCGCAGAAGTTGGGAATGGATCCCAAAGAGATTCGCTTCAAGAACTTCCCGCAACCGGACGAATTTCCGCTCGAAATGGCTACAGGCGTCACCTATGACAGCGGCAACTACCAGATGAGTTTTAACAAGGCGCTGGATACGGTGGATTATGCCAATCTCCGAACTCGACAGGCGGAGCTTCGATCACAGGGGAGATATCT
>JAAXHR010000082.1 GCA_012270805.1 Dehalococcoidia bacterium | reverse complement strand
AACTCAAGGTCCTGCTCCCATCCCCTGCTTCTGTCCCAATCACCTTTGTCGACACTCACCATTCTGCCGGCGTGGCAGGTGATGCCTCCGTTGGAAAGGAGGTAGGGAGGATCAGTCCAGATGCAGTCGAAGTGATCGGACGGAAATCGCGAAAGGATTTCAATGGCATTGCCGCGGAACAACCGCCAGTTGAAGATGCTTGAGTCGAGCGGAACTGCGTCCGAATAAAACGCTGTAGATTCTGCAGTGACCCGCGCCATTCACCGATCTTTGATCAGATCGGGAAAGGTGTCAAGCGCGCTCCCCTCCCTCGGAATGGACGTTCCGTACACTGAAGCACTCGCCCGCGCGGGGATGACGGGGTGCGGTTCAATCGAGGTCTGCGACTAGCTCAACAGCGGCTTCGATATCCGGAAGCACTCCGCGTTGAGTAGATTCCTCCGAATGGATGATGGTGCCGTCGGTGTCGATGACGAAGAGCGATCGGATCGACATGCCGCGCTCCTCGTTGAAGACGCCGTAGCTGCGGCTGATTTCGCCGTGCGGCCAGAAGTCAGATAGTACAAGCGGCGCTTTGGCGACACGCTCCTCGAAGTTGGCGGTTACCCATGCGAGTTGCACAGGGACGGAGTCGCAACTTATCTCAAGCAGTTCTGCACCAGCCGCTAGCGCTCGTTCTCGGATCCCGCCAAGGACCCCAAGCTGATTGGTTCAACCACCAGTGAACGATGCCGGATGAAACGTCAAAATCACTCGACGACCAGAACTCAACAATTCGTAAAGATGCACACGCTTTGAATTGTGTGCTGTCAATTCGAAATCCGGTGCTTTTTCGCCTTTTTTTAGGAAAGTCATGCAGGTCACACCTTTAGCGAGCATCCATTTGATCAACGCGCAACTTCGTGCGCGAATTCATCGATCCAATATATTCGATCTGCCCAAGACTGCAATTCCGTAGCAACCCCTGCCCGGAATACAGCCAATTCGATTTCCTTGCCTGAATCGCTCACAAACCGTATAGCGTCAAGCAGGTCGCCGTCACCAGACGACAACATCAAGGTGTCGTACGAATCGAGATGCGTGAGAGCCAGAGACGCGATGCCGACATCGACGCCCTTTTGCGACCTCCGGGTCAGCGGATGTTGGTCCGCTGAATAACCAGCTGCTGGGCACTCCAGTTGAACGGTGGTTGCACACTCACGGCAGTATGCATGGCTGGCATCAGAATCCCTGAGGTTGTAGAGCTTCGTGATGATCTTGGGACCGCTCGGGGGGGCTGATTGCAGCCAGGAGTGGAAGCGTTGCATGCCGTCGTTTCGGTCATTCTCGGGCTGCAACGCATTCAGGTAGTATGCCCTCCAGAACGGGCCGACGGTCGTCTCCAGTTTGTTTTTCAGCAATAGGTAGTCAAAGTTGTAACCTTGGCCGACTGATGACTGAGTGCTAAATAGATATGCCCCGTCGATTAGCCAAAGACGTTTGGCTTCGTCGCCAGATCCGTAATCGGGCACGGTATCGGCGTATCGGCTTGTTACTCGATTTCGCATATTTCCCCTCACAATTCCTTCAATATTTCGCGCGTGTTTTCCTCACCACTGACTCGCTTGGTGGCTACATACAATTTCTACATTCATCGTGTGCGCGAAACAAGCCTCCAAGCAGTACACTAACGGCACCGAATCTTTCGATTTTTAGATTCAAAGGAAACATCGAAGTGCGTTACCAATCTCCTCACGGCATCACCGGTCAGTCGTTTCGCCCGCCTCGAATGGGCTCGAAAGGTGCCGTCGTAGCCAACCACACTCTCGCGGCCCAAGCCGGGATTCGCACACTGCATAGGGGTGGAAACGCAGTTGACGCCGCAATCTCCGTGGCGTTTGCTCTGGGCGTGGCCGAACCATCGGGTTCGAGCATAGGTGGTGACGGTTTCGTCATGACGTACATGAAAGATAAAAAGTCCATCGAAGTCGCTAACGGTACCGGCGCGGCACCAGCATTGGCGACGGCGGAGCGTTACTCGGACGGTATACCCCTGACCGGGATTTTAGGGGCGTCGGTCCCGGGCATTCTGGATGCGTTGTTGGCTACTCACGAACGACACGGATTATTGCTTCTGAGCGTCTGCGTAGAACCCGCGATCGAGCTCTGCGAAGACGGAGTTCCCGTCTCCCACCAGCAAGCGGCTTCATCGATGCAATGTTCTCTTTTGCGTGAAGCGCCGACTTCGGCTGAGGTGTTTGCACCGAACGGCGAGTGGTTGAAACCCGGTGAGTTGCGCCGCAATCTGAACCTCGCCAAAACCTATCGCACTATTGCCGAGCAAGGTCGCGATGCGTTCTACGAAGGCGACATCGCTCGAGAAATCGGCCGTTTCAGCGAAGAGTGCGGCGGTTTGCTGCGCTACGAGGATATGAAGAACCACCAGGTCAAGTGGCAAGAACCAATCTCCACGACCTATCGCGGTCGAACGGTATACGAGGCCCCGCCGAATTCTTCCGGGCATGTTCTGCTGCAAGAATTGAACCTGTTCGAAACCTTCGACTCGGTCGGACTCGGTTACCTCACAGCAGACGCGGTCCACGTAATGACAGAGTGCAAGAAGCTCGCATTCGCAGATCGCGAGGCATACACCGCCGATCCCGACTTCGTCGACGTGCCCGTCGAAGGGATGATTAACAAGGAATATGCTACCCAACGCGCGAAGCTCATCGACTTCGAGCACGCTTTGACTGACGAGGATGCGCGGGAAGGCGACCCTTGGGCATACATGGACAGAAGCCCCGACCACTCCAAGAAATACCGTCGCAAAGGCATGATCCACAGCCCCAACGGCTCAAAAGTCGCGCACGACGCGTTTGCGGCGATAGGCGCAGCAGGTTCGGACACGACACACTTCTGCGTCGTAGACAGATGGGGCAACGCGGTGGGCGAGTTGCAGAGCATACAGATGGGATACGGATCGGGATTGATCGCCGGAAATACCGGTGTATTGCTGAACAACCGAATGACCTATTGGCACTTGGACCCAGATCACATCGACTATCTGCGGCCAGGACAGCGTGTGCGTCACACGATGAATCCAGTGATGGTGACCAATGCACCGATAGAGGACGGTGGCAATCTGGAACTCGTGTGCGGAACACCCGGAGCTGATACGCAGGTGCAGACTAACTTTCAAGTCGTGACTGGCATATTCGATCACGGCCTAACAGTCGCAGAGGCGATTGAGGGCCCGCGCTGGACTCACTATCAGGGCCGGACATCATCAACCTACCCCCATCCTGAGGCCAACCACTTGGATGTTGAAGATCGGTTAGACGACGGCGTGATCGAATCTCTAAGAGCTCGCGGCCATGAAGTGAACGCCATCGCTCCATTCGCCGGTGCTGGTAGCGAAGGGGCGATCCAGATACACCGGGAATCTGGTACGATGTCCGCAGCCTCAGATCCGCGGCGCGATGGAGATTCAGCAGTTTGGTAGGGGAATTCGGCGAATTTGGGCACCCTCTTTTCACGTACACAAGCAGGTGTGTCCCCGCTCCGTCACTCTAACCCTCTCCCATCAAGGGAGAGGGGATATTGCCTCTTGCCCAACGCGCGAGCGCCTTGTCTGGCAACGTGATCTCGTCGAACGAGGTGTAG
>JAAXHR010000197.1 GCA_012270805.1 Dehalococcoidia bacterium | reverse complement strand
TACTGGTACGAGGAGATGATGGACGAACACTCCATGTCCTCATACGTCTGGCTAGCCGACAACCTCGATATCCCCATCCTCGGACCCGAATTCGTTGAAGGCAAGTTCCACTCCCGCGCCGAATGGGCCATCCATGGCGCCGCCGACATCCTTCGCACCGGCGTCATGGACGTTGGAGGCATCGGTCCTTCCATGAAGATCTGCCACTTAGCCGAAGCCATGAACATGGACTGCGAAATCCACGGCGGCGGCCCCGGCAACCTCGCCGTCCTCGGCGGCTTCTTCAACGGACGCTGGTACGAACGTGGCCTTCTTCACCCCTTCGTTGACTACGACGCCCCACCCGAATACCTAAACACCATCATCGACCCCATGGGCGAAGACGGCCTCATCCACATGCCCACCAACCCCGGCCTAGGTGAAGACATCAACTTCGACTACATTGCCGATCACACGGTGAGAGAGCATTAGGACTACCGCGCCCCGCTCGCGGAGCGAGCGGGGCGCGGGTGAACGAAGCAAGAATGCAAGGGATGCCTACGAGGTGTGCATCGCCAACAAAAAGAGACGTCCCCGTGAGGGGACGTCGGGCCAGCGATACGATCACTGGGGGGGTTGAGAACAATGATATATCAAACTTTACGATTTTTCCGGCCCCACTTTGCATCAGCAACCCTCAAGGAGGCACCTTGCCCCAGGAAAGAGTAGCAGTATACGTCGACGGATTCAACCTCTTCTACGGCATGAGATCAAAAGGCTGGCGACGCTACTACTGGCTCGATCTCCAAAAGCTCGCTGAAAACCTCTTGCGCTCCCATCAACGTCTCGAGACGATCCGATACTTTACCGCCAGTCTATTCCACGATTCCGACGATGCTGGCAAAGCGACCAGACAAGCGACCTACCTCGAAGCCCTTCAAACCCTTTCATGTCTCTCTATTCACCACGGATATTTCCAGCCCCAAGAGATCAAGTGCCGCAAATGCGGAAACGTCTGGCGAACCTACGAAGAGAAGATGACAGACGTGAACATTTCGGTCACACTGCTCAACGACGCACAAGACGACCTCTTCGATACCGCCATGATCATATCCGCAGATAGCGACCTCGTCGGACCAGTCGAAGCCGTTTTGCAGCGCTATCCGGAAAAACGAGTGATAGCGGCCTTCCCACCAGACAGGAAGTCGAAACATCTGCGCCAAGTCGCGAACGCATCATTCACAATCGGCCGAAACAAACTCCGAGACAGCCAACTCCCAGACGAAGTAACTAGAGCCGATGGCTTTGTCTTGAGACGACCGGCATCTTGGACGTGATCGATCGATATAGAATCACAGAATCAACTCGCCCCTTCGCGAAGCGTAACCCTTTATTCCTCTCTGAGGAGGAATTGAAGGAGGTGCCAGCGAAGCGATAACGAGGGGGACAGTGCGGCGGGCCGACGACCACTTCGTGACAAGGCCTTCGGCGGTCAAATAAGACTGGATACTCAACGCTCCCCGATTGCCGTCTCCATTTCCCAACAGTGAATCTTTGAATCGACTTTCCCCCCGATGGTTTGATCTGACGCACCTTTCACCCTAGCGCGCTTTCTAGCTTCGATAACCTCGATTTTCAGACTGTCGCGAGCCGAATTTGTGCGTATCTTGTCAGCTGCCTCGGCAGCAAAGTCGTATTGACCGTCCTCGATAGCGCACCTCCCCACAAAGGTCAAATTCTCCACTTGCGCAGAATCTGAGGGTGAAGCGGATGCGGCCCTAATGGCGGTCCAATAGTCCCGCGCCAAAACAGCGTCTTGAGCGACTATTAGTAAAGCCCTGTTTCGCGCGGCTGTGGCGGTGACCGAGAGTGCTTCTTCTAATTGCCTGTCCAAAAGTGGCATCGGTGTAGGAGTCGGCGTACCAGCGAACTCCAACGTGGCGAGTGGATTTTCCAAGCTATCTGATGTTGTCGAATGCTCAACGTTCGTGCCGCTTCCAATCAGCTTCCAAACGTCACCCCCGAAATAAGTGATCGTAATTAAACCCGCGATGGAAGAGATAATGCCAGTAGTCACTGTCCATACAATTGCTTGTTTTTTCATTTGACCCATAGCTTTCCCTAGCGGACCAAATCACCTAGAGTGTGGTTACATGTATTGACGTTTAGCGGGAACGCGTCGAATAGCATGTGATGGATGTTGGCTTCGGCTCGTCCTGAATCCCCTGTTGAAAGCCCTCTCTTGAGCTCGACGAATTCGCCTTCATGAATCTGATTAGACACCAGTCCGTAGAGATCTTCTACGGTCAACTCTTCGATAGGTTTGGTCAGGGCGGCAATCGGCAAAGTTACAGACCTTTCATCACTCGTGCAAAAACGCGGCGACGGGATCGTCCGACGCTGAAACAATTGTACTTTTAACGTGTGCCGATCGGCCCTCACACACCTGGCCCCGTCCCCTTACCCCCATGCACGCTGGGCTCCGAGCACCACTTCAGCCGTAGCAGGTCCAACGGCTCCAGCACCGACTCCGGCAGTCCCA
>JAAXHR010000052.1 GCA_012270805.1 Dehalococcoidia bacterium | reverse complement strand
AGGCCGACAGGTGCAAAGCCGCCTTCGAAGCCGACGGATGTGGATAAGCCTTCAGATTGCAGGAGTTTGCCGAGTGCTTGGTAGATCTCGGAGCCGGCTCGGAGTGCTTCGGATAGCGATTCGACACCGGCGGGCATGACCATGAACTCTTGGAACTCGGTTGATCCGGCCGCGTGCGCACCGCCGTTGAAGATGTTGAGCATCGGTACGGGAAGGACGTATTTGTCGTCGTTTCCGATGTGGTCGGCGACGAGGTCGTAGAGCCACTCGCCCTGGCTGCGGCATGATGCTCGCAGGACGGCCATGGAGATGGCGAGCATGGCGTTTGCTCCGTAGCGGGATTTGTTGCCAGTGGCGTCGGCGTCGATCATCGCGGTGTCGACAGAGCGTTGGTCGTTGGCATCGAGACCGACGACGGCATCGTTCAACGGGCCGTTGATGTTGGCGACGGCTTGCAAGACGCCTTTGCCGTTGAAGCGATTAGGATCGCCGTCACGCAGCTCCCACGCCTCGTTTTCCCCAGTGCTAGCACCAGAGGGGACTGAAGCACCGTTTCGAGTACCGTCTTCCAGAAGCACCTCTGCATAGACCGTGGGGTTGCCTCGGGAGTCGAGTATCTCTTTTCCGCGTACGAATTTGATGTTGCTCATGAAGATTAAGTTTGCAACAACAAGGCGCGAAACTGTTAACGCCGTCGCATGTCTAGTGACGGGGCACAGGCTAGAAACAGGATGGCGATTGCGGTTTCATGAACCGCGATGTTTACGTGCGAGGTTGATGGCGATCTCAACGGCTTGAGCGGCATTTTGAGCGTAAAAAACTTCCGTGAAGCGCGCCTCGCCTCCATCGTTCCGAAGATTGACTTCCCAGCCTTCGAGGGCGACAACAGGGATGCCGGCGATCATCGCAAAGCTGAGCTCATTCGATGTGCCCCACTTGCCCGGTAACGCGATTACAGCGTCACTGGCGTTGGCGACCAAGACGTTGCGGACATACCCCAGCGGAGTAGGTATCGCGTAGTCGACGTACTGGTTCGCATCGTCGCGATTGGTAGACGATAGAAGCCCGATCGTGGTTCCACCCGCCGACTTCGCACCCTTCGCGGCACGCTCCATCGTTCCGCCCATGCCGCCGTTGACAAGGATGCAACCAGCTTCAGCGACATGGCGGCCGACTTCCTCGGCGATTTCAAGTCCTTCGGGAGTCGAGTGGTCGCGATCGCCCCCGATGACAGAGATGTAGATGGGGTGTTGGGACATTTGAAATCTCTACTGCGCCAGTTGGACAGTTCATTAATCGTCCCACGCGGTGGAAATCGATAAAGCGCGTTGCTGCGCCCGATTCATCTCCTTGCAACCGATGCGGGCGAGCTCCAGCATCTCAGTCAACCGGGATGACGAGAAAGGCGCCCCTTCTGCGGTTCCTTGGACCTCAACGTAGTCGCCGGAGCCAGTCATGACGATGTTCATGTCAACTTCGGCGCGCGAATCCTCTTCATATGGGAGGTCCAAGATGCATTGGTTGTCAACGATCCCGACGGATATCGCTGAGACGCTGTCGATGAGGATATGTGTGGCATCTGATCGCTCGGTTTGGATGGATTCGATTGCCTGCGCGAGGGCGACGTAGCCGCCGGTAATGGAAGCGGTGCGCGTGCCACCGTCGGCGCGTAGGACGTCGCAGTCCACCGTGATCGCGTACTCGCCAAGTGCCGACATGTCGGTGACAGCGCGTAGGGATCGTCCGATCAAGCGTTCGATTTCGCGGCTGCGGCCGCTGTTTGCGGCGCGATGGCGATCGATGCGTTCGTCGGTCGATCTTGGAAGCATTCCGTATTCAGCCGTGACCCATCCGGTTCCGCGTCCGCGCATCCAACGCGGGACATCGGTTGAGACGGTGGCAGTGCAGATAACGTGGGTGTTCCCGAGTTTCACTAGTGCCGATCCTTCGGCGTTGGGCATGAAGCCGGGTTCAATTGAAATTGGTCGACACTCGTCGTAGCCTCGGCCGTCGAATCGTTCTTTGGAAATTGACATTCGCGCGATTTTAATCGAATGAACCGATCCACCTTTGGTTCTGACGATGCTTGTGCCTCAGTTGAGGAATGAAAGTGGCGCTTTGGCATAATCGATGCATCGGATCCGAATCAACTAAGCGGCAAAAACAAGGACATTTCACGATGAGAATCGCCATCATGGGAGCAGGAGCAGTCGGCGCGTATTACGGAGGTGCCTTAGCGAGGAGCGGTGCAGATGTCGTGTTGGTTGCCAGAGGTGACCATGCGTCTGTGATGAGGCTGGAGGGATTGCGCGTCGAGTCGCACTGGGGCGACTACGTGGTGCATCCTGAAGTGGCGCTGACTCCGGAGGAAGCAGGGGTTGCAGATCTGGTGCTTCATTGCGTGAAGCTTTACTCGAATACCGAGACGATACCTACGATGTGTCCGATGGTGGGTGATGCCACGGTGCTGTTGACGATTCAGAACGGGATCACAGGCGGTAACTCACTCGCATCTCAGTTTGGTTGGGACAAGGTCTTGCAGGGTGCGACCTACATCGAGACTTCGATTTCGGAGCCGGGACATGTTGTTCAAACTGGCAGTGCTGCACGCATAGAGTTCGGAGAGCGGGATGGTTCTGTAACTAAGCAGGTAGAAATGGTCCGCGACGTTCTTTCGGTACCTG
Source organism: Dehalococcoidia bacterium (assembly GCA_012270805.1). Classification (GTDB taxonomy): domain Bacteria; phylum Chloroflexota; class Dehalococcoidia; order Lucifugimonadales; family Lucifugimonadaceae; genus Bin127. The sequence continues at coordinate 1,154 of JAAXHR010000052.1, read as the reverse complement.
GGATACAAGTCGATGTGAGTTCCGATATCCGAGCATCGCTGTGGTCGAAGATGGTGGCGATCGGCGCGCTGGGTACGATCGTCACAGCAGCGCGAGCATCGTTGCCGGAGGTGCTGGACATGGAAAATGGCTTGGACACGATTCGGACCGTGATGGAGGAGATTGTTGCATGTGGTAAGGCGAACGGGGTGAATCTCCCGAGTGGGGTCGTCGACGTGAAGCTTGCAGATGCAATTGCTGAGGCAGACGAGTTTCAGTCGTCGTTGCAGTCTGACTTTAATCGTGGCGGCAAATTGGAGTTAGATGACATCTTGGGGGCGGCAGTGCGATTGGGCCGGGAGTCAGGGATACCGATGCCGGTGAGCGCGGCTTTGGTGATGACTTTACAGAAGTTCAAAGAAGGCGCTTAGTTGCGGGCTGAGTATGGGTTTATCATGCGTGGCATGATTTGCCATCTGGTTTATGATTGCGCATAAATTGAAAACGTGCGTTAACGCGTTGGTTGGCGTGGGGGTGCGACGAAAGACCGCATAGGTTTAATCCCGTATACACAGGGAGATTCTCGTTTCCCACATCGCCAACTTGACGGTTTCGACAAAGATAGGAGAAAAGAGTACATGGCGACACTGGCATCGTCTCAGATCAGGAACATCGTTCTAGCGGCACACAGCGGAGCGGGGAAGACGACGCTGGCCGACGCCATGTACTACAAGACGGGAGCGGTCAATCGTCGGGGCCGCGTGGACGATCACACGAGCCTCTCGGATTACGAGCCTGAGGAGCAGGATCGAGGCTCGAGCGTTCAGATGGCGATTCTGCCTTGCATGTGGCGGGAGCACAAGATCAACGTTCTCGATACGCCCGGCTACCCGGACTTCCGTGGCGACATGCTGTCGGCGATGCGGGTTGCGGACGCTGCAGTGATGCTGATTTCTGCGCCGTCGGGGATCGAGGTTGGATCGATACAGGCGTGGCAAGCCGCTGAGGACGCGGAGTTGCCGCGCGTCGTAGTCGTCAACAAGCTGGACCGGCCAGAGACGGACTTCGACGAGGTCGTGAGTGTGATTCAGGATGCTTGGGGACGGACGTGTGTGCCGGTGCAAACGCCTGAAGGCAGTGGGGAAGGGCTGACCGCGATCACCGATTTGCTGGAT
>JAAXHR010000433.1 GCA_012270805.1 Dehalococcoidia bacterium | reverse complement strand
GACATGTCCAAGTCGCGGTTTTTCAGCGCTCGGATCGATTTGAAGATGGCAGCCTCTACCAACCCGCCGAGAAGAACAATCTCGGCTTCGAGGTGAGCAAGTTGATAGTCAAGTTGTTCATTGGGCATGCTGTGCAGCCCCCGATTTCTCAGCCGATACGGCCGGTTACATAGGCTTCTGTACGCGGGTCTACGGGATTTCCGAATACCTGTTCGTTGGTTCCGTACTCAATGAGGTGCCCGACTCGGTCTTCACCGACCATCATGACGGCCGAGTAGTCGGAGATACGAGTCGCTTGGTGCATGTTGTGGGTCACAATGATGATCGTGACCTCCGCCGACAAATCTCGGATCAAGTCTTCAATCGCTTGGGTCGATATCGGGTCCAGTGCCGATGCCGGCTCGTCCATTAGCACTACATCTGGGTCGACTGCGAGGGCGCGGGCTATACAGAGGCGCTGCTGCTGACCGCCAGAGATGCCGAGCCCGCTATCATCCAAACGGTCCTTCACCTCGTCCCACAACGCGGCGCGGCGCAAAGATTCTTCCACTACACGGTCCAGGTCGTCAGTCAAGCCGTTTACTCGAGGTCCGAAGGCGACGTTGTCGTAAATGCTCTTCGGAAAGGGATTGGGACGCTGGAAGACCATACCGATGCGGAAACGAATGTCCGTCGGATCAACGTCGTCATCGTAAACATTGACACCTTGATACTTGATGCTACCTGTGATCCGAGTCCCAGGGATGAGGTCGTTCATCCGGTTGAAGCACCGTAAAACCGTGCTCTTGCCACATCCGGACGGGCCGATTAGAGAAACGATCGCATTGCGCGGTATCTGTAAAGACACTTCTTCCACGGCCAGGGTGGAGCCGTAGAAGACGCTAGTCTCCTCTGCCTCAAGTACTAGGTCTTGATCATTGAAAGTAATGATTGATTCAGGCATAGAAACTTATGCTATTTGGCGTATGTAAATCCTGCTTTGCATGCTTGTGTAATCACGCGCAAAAATCAAAATTCGTTTGCCGTCGATTTCGAACACTCGGGTTGAACAATCAAACACCTTGCATCAATCCACCACTGCTATCACCCGCTGCGGTTAAAGCGCATGGAACCAATCAAGGGAGTCTTCGGTTCGTCCGGAAGGATTGTATTCCGCTCCAGCCCAGCCCCTGTAACCCAATTCGTCAAGTTTGCGGAATATGAACGGATAATTGATCTCGCCGGTTCCGGGCTCGTTACGACCCGGCGTGTCGGCGAATTGGACGTGTTTGATGCTGGGGAGGAGTTCGGCAAAGGTCTCGGTGAGGCGGCCTTCCATGATCTGCATGTGGTAGAAGTCGTACTGGAGGAAGGCGTTGGGATGATCAGCGTCAGCGATGGCCTTCATGCCTTGGGAGGAGTTATGAATTAGGAAACCGGGTTGATCTTTAGTGTTGATTGGCTCGATGAGTGCGAAAACACCTACTTTCTGCAACTCTGAGGCTGCGAATCGCAGATTGTCGATGTAAGTGCGGTAGGCGGTGTCCAAGTCTTCGCCTTGAGGTAGCGGACCGATGCCGGTGTTGACGCCGATGCAACCGAGCCCGGCGGCATACTCAACGCCTAAACCCACTCGCTCCTGATACAGAGCGACTTTGTCTGGTTGAAGCGGCAGATTGTTTTGGCCAGTTTCCGGATCGGCGACCGGCAGGTTGATGATCACATGCTTCAATCTATTGCGTTCAAGCCGCTCTTGGATCGCCTCGATCGGCTCAGAATACGGGGCTTGTATCTCAACGCCTTCGAATCCCGCGCGTGCTGCAGCATCGTAACGGTCAAGAAGTTCATATTCGTTGAACATGAACTGAATGTTGGCGTTGATTTTCGGCATGTCTTTTGCCGGAATCGAATCAGATAGGATCGATGTTGGCAACAGCGACACCGATGGCGACCGCCGAGAGCAACACCAGAGCAATCATCAGGATTATCTTCATGTGGCGAGTGGGTTTGCGTTCCAGAGTCTAGAATTGATGTGTGCGGCAACGCCCAGACATACTTCATCTGGCGCGATGCCCAATCTTGCATGATAACCGTTCCAAGTCTATGCGTGAACCGCTACGATGCGTCTTGAAGAGATAATGACAGCCCCGGTGCTGACGATAACGGCGGAGCTGAGCGTCGCAGAAGCCGCCAAAGAGATGAGGTCGAATGATGTGGGCTCCTTGGTGGTGATCCGTAAAGGCGTCGTCGAAGGCATCATCACTAGTTGGGATGTGGCTGTCGGCTGCGTCGGCTCAGGCGAAGATCCGAGTATGTGCCCGATATTGATGCACATGAGCAGCCCAGTGCACACCGCGCAGCCCGATACGGATGTGGTCGACGCTGCCAGAGTCATGTCGCAACGAAGAATCTCGCGATTGCCAGTGGTTGACGAAAACGGCAAACCGATAGGGATTGCCACATTTTCGAATATCAGCCGGGTTGTGCAACAATTGGCAAGCGATATCTTCTCCGGCTGGGACAGGACACCAGTGTCGGTGACCATCAATCGCGAACTGTTGTCATAGAAAGCTCCGATGTTCGAGACGCTATCTGACCGACTGACATCCGCACTGGGCACCCTGACCGGCAAGGGCAGGTTGTCAGAAAAAGACATTGAAGCTGCCTTACGCCAAGTTCGTATGGCGTTGCTCGAAGCCGACGTCGATTTCAAGGTCGCACGCAGTTTTGTCTCCAAGATCCGGGAAGAAGCTCAGGGCGAAGAAGTCATCAAATCACTGACACCCGGACAGACAGTTGTCAAGATCGTTCAAGACAACCTGGTCGAAGTGCTCGGCGGCGACAGCGCTGAATTGCAGCGGGGCGATACTCCACCCAGCGTCATCATGCTCGTCGGTTTGCAAGGCGCGGGCAAGACGACCGCAGCTACCAAGCTGGCTTTGCACATCAGACGTGAGTGGAAGCAGGACGTGATGATGGCTGCTTGCGACTTGCAGCGCCCGGCGGCGGTCGAGCAGCTAGTGACTCTCGGCAAGCAAATCGGTGTGCCGGTGTATAACGAGAACGTTCGTAAGTCTACGCCGCTGAAGGTCGCCAAGAGCGCATTGAGCCGCGCCCAGCGCGATGGAACGCACTGGTTGATCATCGATACGGCCGGCCGGCTGGCTATCGACGACGACCTGATGTCGGAACTAGAAGACATCAAATCCGCCGTCGATCCCATCGAGACTTTCCTAGTTGTTGATGCAATGACTGGTCAGGACGCCGTTAGGTCCGGATCCGAGTTCAATCGGCGGATCGGCTTGTCAGGCATGTTGCTGACCAAGATGGATGGTGACGCGCGCGGAGGTGCGGCGCTGTCGATGAAGTCAGTCACCGGGCTACCAGTCAAATTCGTCGGTGTCGGCGAACGTCCAGAGCAGTTTGAAGCGTTTCATCCGGAACGGATCGCCCAACGCATCCTCGGCATGGGTGATGTCACAACGCTCATCGAAAAGGCGCAACAGCAGATCGACGAAGACGAAGCCAAGCGGTTGGAACAACGCCTGCGACGCAACGAGTTCGATCTCAACGACATGCTTGAACAGTTCCGCTCGGTACGCAAGATGGGGCCGCTTTCAGATGTGTTGGGCATGATTCCAGGTCTAGGCGGGTTACGCGGCTCTAGCGCGATGAAAAACGTCGACGAAAAGCGAATGTTGCAGGTAGAGGCGATAATTCTCTCGATGACGCCACAGGAGCGCTCGAATCCGAGGCTGCTGAACGGCTCCCGGCGGCGGCGAGTAGCGAACGGTTCAGGCACATCGCCTTCGCAGGTTAACCAACTGTTGGGGCAGTATCGCCAGATGCAGAAAATGATGAAGCGTATCAGCGGACCCGGAGGAGAACGGGCGCTCCAGAACATGATGCGCGGGATGCGATAGATCCCGTTTGGGACGATATGCCGCCAGTCGTGGCGGCTGTCAGCAGTTGACGTCTGCTAGCTTGTCGCGCAGTTCCGAAACACCTCGCCGAATACCTTCAGGGTGGGAAAATATGCTTGAGCC
>JAAXHR010000209.1:2186-5704 GCA_012270805.1 Dehalococcoidia bacterium | reverse complement strand
ACTGCGGTAAGGCTGCTGATGCGTGCTGGCGGCGACGTGGTTGAGCAGCACGACATGTCGTCTCTCCGCTTTATCGGATCAGTCGGCGAGCCTCTCAACCCCGAGGCTGTGGTCTGGGGCAATCGATACTTCAACATGCCGATTCACGACAACTGGTGGCAGACAGAGACGGGCGCGATCATGTGCGCCAACTTCGCGTCGATGGCCGTTCGCCCGGGCTCTATGGGCCGCCCATTCCCCGGCGTCACCATGGGGGTTCTAGACGACCAGTTCAACGAGATGGGGCCCGGAGAAGCTGGTAGCCTTGCTGTTCGCCCCGGCTGGCCATCCATGATGTACACGTACTGGCAGCAGGACGAGATGTACAACTCTCGATTCAAGAAGGGTTGGTACATTACGGGTGACCAGGCGAGCATCGACGAAGACGGGTATTTCTGGTTCCAAGGCCGAGCGGACGATGTGATCAACACCGCGGGTCACCTTGTTGGACCGTTCGAAGTCGAATCGGCCCTGATCGAGCACGAAGCCGTTGCGGAAGCTGGTGTGATCGGCAAACCCGATCCAATCGCGATGGAGATCGTCAAAGCATTCGTAACGCTGAACCCGGGCTACGAAGCTGGAACTCAGCTCCGGCGCGAGCTCATGCGCTTCGCACGCGATCGTCTCTCCGCAGGTGTCGCGCCTCGCGAGATTGACTTCATAGACATCATGCCAAAAACTCGCTCCGGCAAGATCATGCGCCGCCTGCTGAAGGCTCGCGAACTCGGCTTGCCGGAAGGCGACACTTCCACACTCGAAGACGACTAAACAACAAATTGGCGCGAGACTGGTCGCACCTGAAAGGCGAGAGAAAATGCCCGACGCAGCAGTATTCCAGACGGTAAACGAACCGCTGGCGATTGAAGACGTCTACGTCGACGACCCTGGGCCGTACGAGGTGCTGGTCAAGACGATGGCCACAGGGGTGTGCCATTCCGATCTCCACTTCGTCGAAGGCCTCTACACGATGGACACTCCCGCCGTAATGGGACACGAAGGCGCCGGTATTGTCGAGAAGGTCGGAGACCTTGTCCAAGATGTCGCACCGGGCGACCACGTCATCCTCTGTCTATCCGTCTACTGCGGCCGATGCAGGCACTGTATAACTGGTCACCCGGCCCGATGCCAGACCAAGCCGATGCGCGGTGAAAACGAAGCACCCCGCATCTCCTGGAATGGAGAACCGCTCGTGCAGATGGCAAACCTCGCCACCTATGCCGAGAAGATGCTCGTCCACGAAAACAGCGTCGTAAAGATCCGTGAAGACATGCCGTTCGAAGGCGCCGCGTTAATCGGTTGCGGTGTCACAACTGGAGTCGGTGCGGCTCTCAACACTGCGCAGGTCGAACCCGGTTCAACCGTCGCGGTTTTCGGTGCCGGTGGCGTCGGCCTCGGAGTGATTCAGGGTGCCCGCATCGCCGGCGCGCTGCGAATCATCGCTGTTGATATTTCCGAGAACAAGCTGAAGACCGCCATGGACCTCGGGGCGACCGACATTGTCGATGCCTCAGACAACGATCCCGTCGAAGCGATCATCAACCTTACCGACGACGGTGCTGACTACACTTTCGAGGCGATCGGGCTAAAAGAGACCGCAGAAGCGTGTTGGGACTCGTTAGGGACAGGCGGAACAGCAACTTTGATCGGGATGATACCCGAGGGCACCAAGATCGAGATTCCGACGACCGGGATGCGCGAGCGCAAGATCCAAGGTTGCAGCATGGGATCCAACAGGTTCAAAGTCGATATGCCCAGATACGTCGAGTTCTATCGACAAGGCAGGTTGTTGTTGGACGAAATGGTGACGAGACGCCTCGAACTTTCAGACATCAATGAGGCGTTCCGTGCGATGAAGGCGGGTGAAGTCGCCCGATCGGTGATCATGTTCTAGAGTTTGCAGGGGGATGCCGCGATTACGTTGGGGCGGGACGTTTGCACCACCTTCCTATTCTGTCGCCGGGCATTCGACATTCCGATTTTCCCTCTCCTCTGGATACTCGCCTGCGCGGGTATGACAGTGTCGTTGGAAAGGTATGACGCGGTAGGCGATGTTATAGCCTTAACCGTTAGCCGCTCGGAAACCCATGTCAGCGACTAGTTCGTATTTGTTGAGCACAGCAACCTGAATTCTGGCTTGAAGCACAACAACCGAGGTGCATCCTTGAATCGTTTAATAATCGGCGCGCTGTTTTTTACCGCGATCGCGGCCATGAGTTTATCTTTAGATCGAAATTCCGCAGCGGGACAAGCTACGGATTTCCAATTGACAGTGCGGAACATAACCGCAAGGCAACCTATCTCCCCGCCCATCGTAGTGGTTCACGATAGCAACGCCGTGTTGTTACCGCGAACAACAGCGGAAAGACTTGCCGGACTTGAAGAGTTCGCTGAATCGGGATCGCAACCCGAGTTGATGGAATCGCTCAGAGGGCGATCCGGTGTTAAGGACGTGTTGAGGTTTGGCGGTGTACTCGCCCCAAACAGTCAGCAGACGCTGCTTCGAGTTCCTGCGGAGCCGGGAGACCGCGTTAGCGTGTTGGGAATGCTGATGTGCACGAACGACGCGATCACGCTGGGCACGGTCATCGTGTCCGACGATGGCTCACCAGCATTCGGATCGGGAGCGGTATGGGACGCAGGGACCGAGAACAACGATGAATCGCGTGCAACGGTGCCATGTTTGGACGGAGAAGGTGCTTCCAACCTCTACACCGCCGATGGCGAAGGGCGGATAAAACGTCATCCGGGTATTTCAGGCGATGTCGATCTAGGCGCTGTATTTGCTTGGGAGCGCACCGTTACGGAGATCGTGCTGGATGCGCGTGGGGCTCAGCCGAGACGCGCGTTTGAAGTCGGCGCGACCCTAGAAAATCGATCAACCGGCCAACCCATCACACCGCCAGTGGTGGTCGTTCACGACAAGAATGTGGAGGTGATCGAGTACACGCGGCCAAGGGAACTGCTAGGCATCGACAAGTTGTCGGAAAGCGGCGACGGGGCAGAACTCGTGACGACCCTATCCGAGGTTCCAGGAGTCGTTTCAGTCGGGCAATGGTGGACTGACGGGCCGATCACGCCGGGAGCTTCTTTCAGTGCTAACGCACGCGCCTTCGTCGGCAATAAGGTGACCGTGTTAGGCATGTTTGCGTGTACCAATGACGGGTATATCGTGGCTTCCGCAGAGGTGGAAGGCTCGTCGATCAATGTCACACGCACGTCGGCGGTCGCGATGGTCTTCGACTCCGGCGCAGAGGACAATGATGAAACGACCGAAACGGTTCCGTGTCTGGGTGGCGAAGCAGCGGCTTTGTCAGAGGGAAACGGCGAGAACGGGCGACGAATTCACCCCGGGATCTCTGGTGACGGTGATTTGGTACCTGCGACCCACGGATGGACGGAGGACACAACCGCGGTTTTGACGCTGCACCGCGCAGTCGAGGAGACGCCACCACCAGAACCCGTCGGGACACCAGAACCTG
>JAAXHR010000209.1:0-2168 GCA_012270805.1 Dehalococcoidia bacterium | reverse complement strand
ACCTGCCGAGACTCCAGAGGCAGTTGAGACTCCAAGGCCAGTTGAGACTCCAGCCCCCGTGCAGACTCCTGACGACCAGATGGAAGACATAGAAGATCCCGACACTGGAGCGTTTGCATTCGCGTTGAGTTGGGTCTACGCGGCGATGTTTGGCGGATTGATGCTGGCGGCAACCGGTGGCTGGATCGTCCGCGGCGCAAATCGTCGCCGCCGGACCTAAAGTGAATAAACGCGTTCGGTAGGCCAGCCGCTCGATAGCGTGTCGACAATCAGTGGCCAGGCCGTGTCATTCTGGATGTAGCGCGTATCATGCGTCATTGCCACTTCGCTTCCTCCCACCAGTCAGCATCCACTCGCCCTTCATCGACACGCACTCTTCGCAATTCCACAAGCGTCAACTTGTTGCTCTTGCGACGGTTACACGGGTCGCACAACAACGTATAGTTGGACATCTCATCAGCACCGCCGAGCGATCGCGGCTTCTTATGGTCTACCTGCAAGTAATCTGGATACGGGGGCTCCCATCCGCAACCCTGGCAACGCTGACCATTGGAGATGATTAACTGCTCACGTATCTCTCTTACAGGGAGTCGTCTCGGGCGACGGCGTTGCCGTCCTACGATTCGAAGTTCTGGGGCTACCGGGTCTCCTCCATCAGTTCGTTCGGGCGGTTCTGTGGGAGTTCGAACTATCTCTCTCCATGCCATTCCTTCTGAGACTTCCCGTTGGAGTCGGTCATGAATCACGTCACGGGCTTGTTCGTTGATGTCAACACCTATCCACTGTCTCCCCAAACGCTCCGCCGCGACGCAGGTCGTGGCACAGCCGGCGAACGGGTCTAGAACGATATTGCCGGGATTGGAACTTGCTTTGATTATGCGCTCATAAAGAGACAAGGGTTTCTGCGTCGGATAGCCTGTCCGCTCTTTAGCGGTGGCTGCTAAGACTGGCAGTTCAATCACATCCCCTTGTAACTTTCCCTTTGGATATGTCTTTCCATAATAGACAGTGCCATCAGTGCGTCTTCGCTTAATAAGGGCGTATCGCTGACCATTTTCGTCGATTTTGTTATAACGACTCATGCTTTGATCGCGATATTCGCCGCGAGTTTCGTTCCATTTATAGTCCGAAGTCTTTGCATAGAAAAGCACTGTATCGTGTTCTTGTTGAAACCGCCGTTTGCGGGGCGTTCCCCGATAGCCTTTGAACCAAACGACCTCGTTGCGGAAGTTGTCTCGTCCGAAAATCGCATCCAGCATCATTTTGACGTAGGCGTGAGCGGTATGGTCGATGTGCAGATAGAGACTCCCTGTCGGCTTTAACACGCGATGCATTTCCAGGACGCGCACTCCGAGCCAGCACAGGAACGCGCCCATGTCGTCGCCCGCTGCCGAGTTGGCAGCCTGTATCGTGTTATAGAGCGCGGGATGGTCGGAGAATATCTTGTTCGTCCATTCCGCCTGCACGTCGCCCCACGTCCACACATCCTTGTAGGAGACATTCACTCCAGCCGCCGTGATGCCCTCGAACGCTTTGACACCCTTGTTGAACGGCGGGTCCGTCGCTATTAGGTCGATAGTCTCGGAATCAATACCGCGAAGGACATCAAGGTTGTCAGCGATGAAGAGCGTTCGATTGAGAGACGCGCTGTTGCCCCGCGTCGCCGCGTCGTTGCGATTGTACCAAGATACTTACCCCCGCGTTGAGTCCGATATCAGCCGAAACGTAGGTTACAGCAGTTCGGGCTGGAGCATACGCGGTGGCCCTATTTGGAGGCACAGAGGCATACTCCTCCTTTATTCTGAGTCGGCGCGCAAGAACCACTCGATTGTTGCGGCGAAATCTTGCGGGCACGACTCGGCGGCGCGATTGCCGCAGTTCTCGAGCTCAACCAGTTTGCACTTGGTTCCGAGCGCAGATCTAGCGGATACGACCTGCTGATGGTCAGCGATTTCGCTCTGGCGACCGCGGATCAACGCCAACGGGCAAGTGGTGTTGTCGAACGGCGGTGCCTCGCCGTCATCAATTCCGTAATCGACGAGTGCAAGTGCTCGAACGGCCCCTTTCGCCATCCTTGCCGATTGCAAGGCGATATTCCCGGCATCTTTGCCATGCGCGATAACCGAAGTCGGTTCTCCGATAGCCCAAATCGTCTGGATCAGAGTGTA
>JAAXHR010000211.1 GCA_012270805.1 Dehalococcoidia bacterium | reverse complement strand
CACCGGGTCAAGAGAATATACAACCCGGTTGTCTGGCCTGAGCACGAGTCTATGAAGACAGAAGAGCTGCCCGCGAGGTGGTCGCACCTGTTCTGTGATGATGTTCCCGTGGCGCTTGCGGTTGGACGCCTCACGGATATAAAGGATCACGCGACCCTGTTGAGAGCTTTCGCTGAGGTCGTCAAGTACCGCCGATGCCGATTGGTGATCTTGGGTGAAGGCCCTGAACGACAGAATCTACTATCTTTGGCCGACAGCTTGGGTATCGGTTCACTGGTGAGCCTGCCTGGATTCGTCCCGAACCCGTTCGCGTGGATGAACCGAGCGAGCATATTTGTCCTATCCTCGCGACGTGAGGGATTCGGCAATGTGCTCGTAGAGGCGATGTCCTGTGGGACGCCGGTGGTAAGTACAGACTGTCCGCACGGACCGAGAGAGATCCTTGCCGATGGCGTGTTTGGTCATTTGGTGCCAGTGACTGATGCGTCAGAGATGGCAGTTGCAATATCGTCCACGTTGGATGCGCCTCTTCCCGCGTCCACGCTCAGGGAGCGGGCCAGTATCTATTCAGCTGACACCTCGATCAAACAGTACATGGATATGTTTTGGTCGCTGACGACCAAGACGTCGAGGAGAGAGCGGCGACGAAACTGAAATGAAAATTGCCCTGTTTTTGCCACAGATGACAGGTGGTGGCGCCGAACGTGTGATGCTCGACCTGGCAAAAGGATTTACAGATCGAGGGCACATCGTCGAGCTGATACTGCTGAGAACAGATGGCGAATGGATGGAGCATATCCCAGACGGATGCGAAGTATTTGATTTGAACGCGAGACGAGTGCGCTTTGCCATACGACCACTGGTGTTCAGAATGATCAGGACAAGGCCGGATGTGCTGTTGGCCGCGCTGCCGAGGTCGGTGAGTGCAGCTCTCGCGACAAAGGTTCTGCTCGGCGGACGACTCAGAGTCGTGATTCAGATCGTGGGGGTGCTGAGCGAAGAGCTCGCTCATTATCGCAGTTATCGCAACTGGGGCTTGAAAGTGAATCGTGCAATGATGCCCCTGGCAGATCGAATAGTCACCGTCTCAGACGGAGTGACAGACGACATGAAACAATATCACCTGCCCCGCTGGGTCCACCACCGGGTCAAGAGAATATACAACCC
>JAAXHR010000063.1 GCA_012270805.1 Dehalococcoidia bacterium | reverse complement strand
GAAAACGTCATTCGGGCGATCCCGACTGCGGGTGCGGATCGGCGTTTCACGGGCTCACACGAACGCCGCTCATACGAAGGCAACGTCTTTCCCACCACGTCGTGGATAAATGACAAGCCGGCTGAGATCGATGTCGCGACATGGCGTCTCAAGATCGTCGATGTTGACGCCGCGTCGACCTCATACTCGCTACTCGAACTGGATAACCAAGGTGGGGCGCTATTTTCGGAGCTTGAGGCTACGCTTGACTGTACAGGCGGTTGGTACTCCCACCAAATCTGGGGCGGCGTCAACCTGCGAGACCTCTTGGAAGACGCAGGCATAAACCCGGACGCCCGTAGCTGCATTGTCCATTCGGTTACGGGTTACACCCGCCGATATCCGTCGTCAGAGTTCGGCGAAATCATGCTGGCGACACGAGTCGGCGATGATTTGCTGTGGCATGGGCACGGAGCACCGTTGCGGTTGGTTGCGCCAGGCAGGCGCGGCTACGACTGGGTCAAGTGGGTAGACGAGGTCCGACTCGTAGACTCGCCGCACTGGTTGCAACCTTGGCTGCCGTTGCAGTAGGAATTTATCGTAGGTTGACGATTGCAATGTCACCTACTGGAGCGCGACCCAACCGAGCATCAATGGTGACTAGTGGCAATTCGTTTTTGTGAGCAAGCGCCAGATAAAAGGCATCATACGGTCCCACGTTCTGGTGGTAACGCCAAGCATCGAAAGTTAGCCCGAAATTCGACACCCGGTTAATCGGCCAGGCTAAGAGGTTTTCAAGCGCAGCGATTGCCTCCGACTCGGTTAGCGCCCGTCGCAACACGTTGCCTCTTAGAGCCGATAAGACTTCGGCGTCGATCAGTTCAGGCGCGATTAGACGCGCACCACTGATTACACTTGCAAGCCTTTCTCCGAGAGTCGTCCTCAGAAGAATCTCAACAACGACAGAGGAGTCGATTACTAGGCTGTTCGTTCAAGCCCGTTTTCGCGCAACGTCCTGCTTTCGCGGATCAATTCCGCAGCATTGATCACGCGATCCGTGCGCGGCAACGTCTTCCAATGCCTCCACCATTCAGCATTCTTCAACTCCCACTCCAACACTTCGCGAACCGTCGCATCAACGCTTGTCTTGCGCTCAGAAGCCAACAGGCGCAACCGTTCGTACATCTCGTCGGGAATGTTATTTACTTGCAATGTAGCCATGACAACTAAATCATACCACATATGAGACAAGTCGCGGCACTGGACCTGTTACAAATCCCGACTGGTCCTGCGTTGCTAACAACGAACGTTTTTTCTTCAATACTCCAAACCATGCCCGAATAGGAAGAGAGTGTCTTCTTTGGCATAACCGGGGACATCTGAGTGTTGACGGAGGATGGCTTCTGCACTTTTGGCGAGAGCGAAGGGTAGTTTGCCTTGCGGAGCGTGTTTGCCAGTTAGGACGTCCATCAGCGCGGCATCGCTGGAGCCGAAGGTGGCGATAATGGCACCTGCGTCTCTCAAACCGCTCGCTTCGTCGAGCACGAACGGCTGTCGGAAGCGGATAGCTAGTATCGTGCAGTCGGCGCCGATTTCAGACATAACACCGTTGATGTCGGTCAGGCTCGGAGTCACAGTCCAAGAATTCGCCTTCTCCATGTCTGAGAAGGCGATCATGTCAAGCTCTTCAGGATCAGGAACTGGCAGGAATCCCCCGCCGATCTTGCTGTTATTGCCGATCACCACGCGGATGATGACGTAGTCAGTTCCATCGGGGACCGCAGGTCTGGTTTCGCCATTCGCGGCATCATAGTCGCCTGACACCACATCATATTCGTTCCAGTCGGAACCACCAACCACTTCTGGGTCCATGCCCATGACGTAGATCTGCTTGGTAACGGGTTCAATCTTCGGTTCGTCTGTCGAATCTTGATGAAAACCCAGCATAGCGAACGGGTTTGGTTGCGGCTTCGGAGTCGGCATCTCCATCGGCAACACACCGTCTCGGTTTTGGAGAAGGACGATCGCCTTGCGTTGCGCGGCATCGGCCTTGGCCTGCGTGATGCGGTTGTTGAGGATGTATCCGGCACGGTTCGGTTCGACGAACGGATTCTCGAATATACCGAGTTTGAACTGTTCTGTGAGCAACCGGCTGACAGCCTGGTCGAGCCGTTGCTCGGAGATCGTTCCAGAATCCAAAAGCATTGTCATCAGCCTGTTGTCGCTGAAGCCGGACAGAACATCGACTCCGGCGTTGATAGCCATAGCGACGCGTTCTGCAACGGGTTTATCCTCGACGCCCCAAGGCATCGTCGTGGCGATGGCGGTGTCGGAGTTGACGTTGCCTTCAAAGCCCAGCTTTTCTCGTAGCAATTCAGTAGTGATGCCTTTGGAGAACGACATTCCCACATCGTTCGGCAGGTACCTCTGCCCCACCGGGACGCCGTAGTACGGCATGATCGACGAAACGCCGGCTTTGATCGCCGCGACGAACGGCCTGTAGTGGTAGTCGAAGTTGTCGCCGGGGTATACTTGGTGCTTGCCGAACTCGAAGTGCGGATCGCCTCCGCCCTCTTGAGGTCCGCCTCCGGGGAAGTGCTTCATCGTGACTTGAACGCTCCGATGGTTCAGCGTTTCCCCTTGGATACCCTTGACTAGCGCTGTTGCGATTTCGCTTACTAGATCGGCGTCTTGCGCGAAGGTCTCGGTGATGCGGAACCACCTAGGTTCGGTGGAGAGGTCGAGGCAGTAACCGTACATGCCTCTGATCCCGAGAGCAACCCATTCGCTTGCGACTGTCCGGGCGAAGTCCGCGATGAGTTCCATGTCACGAGTCGCTGCTAGACCGGCCTCTTTCGGCCACGCCGAGAATGCGCCGACGGAAGCGTCAAGTCCGCCCATGTAGCCTTCTTCGAAGTGGTTGCGCGGATTCGACTTGAAGATTGCCGGAATGCCAAGGCGCGTGGTTTCGCACATCTCCTGCACTGCGTTTGTGAATTGCGCCATCTCGTACGGCGTAACCTGTGCGCCGAAGAATGGATGGTCGGTTTCTTTAGGCGAATTCGTAACAGTGTTGCGGAGGATGAACCGCGTCATCTTCTCCTCGAACAGCAGTTTTCCCGCCAACTCGGGGACTTGTCCACCCGCGTCGGCGTTCAACTGATCGATCATCAACATCCCCGCCTTCTCGTCCAGTGTCATCTGAGAAAGAAGGTCGGCGACACGTGCTTCAACTGGTTGCCGCCAATCTTCGTAGGTGTCAATCTCGCCGTTTTTATTGAGATCTCTGAACGGCAGTCCGTCGTCGTAAAGAAGCTCAACGGATCGCGCTTGAACCTCCGGTCGTTGCCGGTAATCGTTTAGTGACAAGTTGATCGCCTTTCTATTGCTGTCGCCGGATGACTCAACGGTGATTTAAGCATCCATCATCTGAATGCATACCGGACCCGGTATTGAAATCATGTGTCCGGTGTGAGTCAACTGGCCAGAGTCGGCATCCCGCTTGAACGTGTGTATCGTCCCCGAGTCTTGGTTCTCCGCGAGGACCCAGGTGCCGGTGGGATCGATGGCGAAGTTGCGAGGAGTGTTGCCACGAGTCGACTCGTTGGCGATGTAGTAGAGCATCCGGGCGTACGGGTCCCAACCGTAGATGACCAGAGTGTCGTGTCCACGGTTCGAGCCGTAGACGTGCCTGCCATCGGGCGAGACGTGAATGTCGGCGGTGCTGTTACCGTCGGCGTAGACGACATCGGGGCGTACAGTGCCGACCCAGTGAGTCTCCGTCAGCTTGCTGCTGTCGGCATCGACATCGTATGCACTGATGGTCAGCCCGATCTCGTTGATGGCGAACGCGGCAGTGCCGTCTGGGTGGAACGCGAAGTGGCGTGGACCTTCGCCTGGCCTCGAATCTGCAGAAGCATCCTCGTTAAGCACGATCTTCCCGGCATCGTGATCGATGTCATAGACCAGCACCTTGTCGAGACCGAGATCGCAGACGATCAGCTGGTTGTTGCTTGGTGCCATCGTTACGGAGTGGGCGTGCGGTTCGTT
>JAAXHR010000290.1 GCA_012270805.1 Dehalococcoidia bacterium | reverse complement strand
GCGCATCGCCTCGGTCGCTTCGTTCTTCGTGAGCCGGGTCGACACCTTGGCGGATGAGTTGCTGCCGGACGATAGTGCTTTGGTGGGCAAAATAGGTATCGCCAACGCCAAACTGGCGTATCGAGAATTCCAGAAGATATTTGCCAGCGACCTCAACGACAACACCCGCTTCTTCTCGCTGAACACGATCGGTGCGCAACCGCAGCGTCCGCTCTGGGCTTCCACGAGCGTAAAGAATCCCGAATATCCGCCAACGCTTTACTTCGACAGTTTGCTCGGTCCTGAAACCGTCAACACTCTCCCGCTACCGACTATCGATGATGTCCTCGCCACTGGCACCGTCGAAGAGACTCTCACCGCCGGAGTCGACGAGGCCGAGGCCCAACTCGCCCAACTCGCAGAGGAAGGCGTCTCATACGAAGAGGTGACCGACCAACTTCTTGTCGAAGGTGTGCAGAAGTTCGCCGACTCTTGGGACAGCCTGATGGCCCGCATAGATGCAAAAGTATCGGCGTTGGCAGGTGTCGGATAGACAACGCGCACGGAGCGTCGTTTGGGCACCGCGAGCAGTATACGAAGCAAATCCCGATCCGGCATCGCGGACATCGTGCGCCGAATATGGGCGCGCGACTACTCGCTGTGGTCTGCTCCATCGCCTGGCGGCGGTGGAGATTGGATGGGCTGGCTCAATTTACCGGAATCGATGCGTTTGGGGATTGGGCTCGCAAACCAGAGCCAACGCGATGCTCTCGACGGCTTCACTTCGTTGAACATTCTGGGGATGGGCGGAAGCAGCCTGACACCGGAAGTACTGAGCAGTCTGTTCCCTGAATCTGTGCCCGAACTCAACGTATTTGACACCGTAAATCCCGCGACCATCGCGGAAGCCTTGAATTCGATGGAACTATCCACGGCCGCTTTCGCCGTGGCCAGCAAGTCCGGCACCACTATAGAACCGTTGTCTCTGGAGAGCGTTTTCCGGCAAGCCTTGAGCAGTGTCGGTGTCAAAGACACCTTCAACCACTTCGTCGCGATCTCCAATCCGGGTACTCCACTGGCAAACCGCGCCAAAAACGGGGAATTCGCAATTCACATCGATACTCCCGCGAATGTCGGCGGCAGATTCTCGGCGCTTTCAGCGTTCGGCATGTTTCCGGCATCGATCTGCGACATGCCGAAGGACGAAATGACTGTCAGAGCGATGGCGATGGCAGATCGGTGCCGCGCGGAGAATGAAAACAACCCGGGCGTCGAACTCGGCCTTTTCATGGCCCGCAACGCGCTGAAGGGACGCGACAAGGTCACATTCGCGATGTCGCCGAGCCTCGAGCGATTCGGGCTTTGGTTGGAGCAGCTGTTAGCGGAATCGACCGGAAAGAGCGGTCGTGGCTTGATACCGATAGCCGGCGAAGCGGTCCTGCCCACCGAATCGTACCGTGATGACCGTCAGTTCATCCGCATCTCTCTCGCCGGCGAAGAGACTGATGAGTCAGCAACATTCGACATCCACCCAACTTACGACATCGAACTTCCTGACCGCGCTGCAATCGCTGGTGAGTTCTTCCGCTGGGAATTTGCGACGTCGGTCGCTGCAAGCGGCATAGGGGTGTACCCGTTCGATCAACCAGACGTGGAGTCGGCCAAGCAGTTCGCCCGCGCTGTTCTCGAATCCGGGGCTAGTGGAGCCGGCCATGCGCAGACTCTGAGCGATGCCGTTCGATCTGCGATCGCCAACGGCAAGACCGGGGACTATGTAGCCATTGCCGCGTTTCTGCCGGAGTCCGACGCGCTGACTAATGCTGCCTCAGGTCTCCGCTCGGCTATCAGCGAAAGCACTGGAATGGCTACAACATTCGGATACGGTCCACGCTACCTCCACTCGACCGGACAGCTGCACAAGGGTGGTCCGAACTCGGTCATCTTGCTCGCGTTGACCCAAAACGCGAGTGTTGATGTCGATGTCCCGGGTCAGAGCTACTCCTTGGGCGATCTGCTCGCCGCGCAGGCCGCAGGCGACGTTCAGGCGTGTCGCGACAAAGGGAGGCGCGCCCAGTTGATCAAGATCGAGAGCGACGCAATTGGAGAGATCGAATCCGTAACCGCGATGATCCGGCAAGAACTTTGAAAGCGCTGAAGGTGCATTCTTGAACCCCAAATTCATACTCAACGGAACGGAAGCTGAGCGCGGACTGCGATTGGACCGCTCCGATCCCGAAGACCGCGCCCGGATCGTCGGTGCTATCGACATATTGATCGGCGCGCTAGAGATATCTTTCGAGAACGGTTTGGAGCGCAACGACATATTGCTGTGGCTCGACGCGGACATCGGCGAAGGCTCTCTCTTCCGGGCACTCTCGTCGAAAATCCCGACGATGCTGACTTATGACTTCGACGTTCGCGACTACCTCGAAGAAGCGTTTGACGAGATGAACGAGGTCACGACCAAGTTCAAACCTGATGTTCTGGTGTTGCCAGTCAGAAACGCCGCGATCGATATGGGGCAGATCAGTGCGCCGTCCGGCTCTTTGCAGTTACCAAATTCGATGTCGCCGATCGACAAGCACATCAGCATCTTCGACTTCGCGTCAACGTTTGGCATGAAGATAGCGTGGGACATACGCAAACCTCGCGGCGAATGGCCGGACCCGATGCTGCAGTCGGAAAACGCGCTCAGGATCATCTCTAGATTCCAAGATGCCGGTCTCGATCCCTCGATGTGGATCATGAATCTGCCCTCCGTCAGAATCGTCGCCGAGACCTTGAGCGCGAGGACGCACATCGATGACCGGAACGATGTCGCGGCGTGTTTCGCTCTTGACACTATCTTTTGGACCGCGTATCGAACCCAAAACGAAGACCTGGACACGCTGCCCAATGCGGTGTCAGTGGCGATCGATGCGGTCGATGCGATGCCCGGTAACGCGAGGGTCATCGTCGGCGCGGAAACGTACGCGGCATGTCTGAACGAGTTTGCTCAGACGACTAGGACCGCTTCCGACGTAACAGAGTCTTTGGCGGCCCGTTTCATCGCGATTTCCGAAGCTCTGAACGTAGAAAAAGTTTCGGTCTAAGGAGAAGCACGATGCAGATTGGTATAGTCGGGCTCGGCCGCATGGGCGGCAACATGGCGACTCGCCTCCTGCGCGACGGGCACGAAGTTTTCGGCTTCGATCCGAGCCCAGACGCGCTTGCCGAGTTGGAAGCGCATGGCGGCACCGGTAAAACTTCGCTCGCCGCACTCGTGAGTACCCTCGACACACCACGCACGGTTTGGGTCATGGTCCCCGCCGGCGATATTACGCAATCGACTGTAGATGAATTAGCTCAGCACATGTCCTCTGGCGACACGCTTATCGACGGTGGCAACTCCAACTACAAAGAATCGATCCGTCGCGCAAGTGAGTTGGCCGAAAAAGGCATCGAGATGTTGGACAGCGGGACCAGCGGCGGGATCTGGGGACTCGAAAACGGATACTGCCTCACGATCGGCGGCAACCGCGAGGCATACGAACGCAACTTGCCGATATTCAAAACGCTTGCGCCACCGGAATCCAACGGCAACCTGTACGTCGGTCCGAGCGGTTCCGGCCATTACGTGAAGATGATCCATAACGGCATCGAGTACGGGATGATGCAGGCTTTCGCAGAAGGGCTCGAACTGCTGGAAGCAAAGTCCGACTTCAA
>JAAXHR010000057.1:5837-7548 GCA_012270805.1 Dehalococcoidia bacterium | reverse complement strand
AGCACCCAGATCGAAACGAACTTCATCACTATCGAAATCGCTACAAACAACGCCACCAGACTCACGATCAGCTGCGCGTACTGAATCATCCTCCGACGATTCCAGCGATCGGCGAGCGAGCCTCCAAACAACCCGAAGATCAATATCGGTGGAGCGAATCCCGCACCTACTACCGCGACCAAAAACGCATCATGCGTTAAGTCCCACGCCAGCTGACCACGCGCCATGTGCTGCATGTTGATGCCAGCCATCAGGAAGATCAGGCTGATCCAAAACTTGCGATAGTTCGGGTTGCCGAGTGAATGGAACGTCCGATTAGCGTAACTCCGGCCGTATCCTACTGCTCCGCCAACTCTTACCGTCAAACTACAGCCGCCTGATCCGCGGTGTCAGAACCCACGTCAGAAGCACCGATGTCGCCAGTACGCAACCAGCCACGGCGAACGCTACTCGTATGTCGGTCGCCTCCGCCAAAATACCCAGCGGTATCGCTCCGATCGGAGTCAACCCGAAGTTCAACATGTAGATGCCCATCACTCGCCCTCGATGCTCCTCATCCGACTGCTCCATCAACAACGATGCGTTTAACGTACGTCGGCCAGCATCGCCCAGACCGAGCACCGCCATCGCCGCCATCGCCACCAAGAATATGCTGACGAACGTCGAGATCAAGATCGCCATCGCCGACATTCCAGTGCACGCTAGCAACACAACCCCTCGTCGCACATTCTCAGTCAAACCCGCGATGAACAACGATCCGAGCAAAGCACCGACGCCGATCATGCTCATCAATACTCCGAGTTGACGTGGCCCACCGTCGAATATCAGCTCCACCTGCGCCGGCATGAGCGAACGGAACGACATCGATGTCATGGTCGTAGAAAGCAACAGGACGAACAAGATCAGAATCGTCCGGTTGCGCGCCGAATAGCGCAGTCCATCCCAGACGGCACTCAACACTTTCTCTTCTCGCTGTTTACTAGACACTGGACCATCCGTCACCTTCACTCCACTCATCACTAAAAACGCGATGAACATTAGCCCGGTGATCAGGAAATAGGTGTTGGCCGGTCCCAGCCAACCGTAAGCGAGCCCCCCTAGACCCGGGCCCGAAAGCGTCATCAAAGCCATTCCCGAAGCACTCAACGCGATCGCGTTGGTCATCTCGTCTTTGCTGACTAGCTGTGGGATGATCGACTGGCGCGCTGGCATCATGAACGACCAGCCCATGCCCTGCGCGAAACCAGCCAACATCAGGATCCAGATCGAAATCACCTCTGTGTAGATCGCCAAGCCCACCAATCCGGCGATGATGCAAATCGCGATCTGGCTGAACTGGATCATCCTCTTGCGGTTCCAACGATCTGCGAACGTCCCGCCGAAAACCGAAAAGATCAAGATCGGAGGCGCAAATGCCGAGCCCACCAACGCCACCTGAAACGTGTCGTTCGTCAGATCCCACGCCAGCTGACCACGCGCCATCATCTGCATGTTTACGCCTGCCATCAAGATGATCAAACTGACCCAGAATCGGCGATACGCAGAGTTTCCCAGAGAGTGGAACGTTCGCCGCGCGACACTCCGACCGCGAACTCTCATACGGGTCGAGACTGCGTGGGGTCTTAGATGACGAACTGCAGGCTTATGCGCTTTATATGCCATGTAGAACTTCGCCGAACATCAAGCGAAGTTTACACCAACCGAATTTAAG
>JAAXHR010000057.1:464-5705 GCA_012270805.1 Dehalococcoidia bacterium | reverse complement strand
AGCGAGCACGCAGAGTACTTGAGGCTCAATGTGTTGGTCCAAGACTTGCTTGACATGCGCCAATGGTTGACAAAAATCTGTATAATTCGTTGCGTGATTCTTGAACATATGCCGGTTTTCGCCTAAATTGGGATACCTTTTGGTTGTCGAATAAACACATCTGAACACTTGATCTGCAGAGGAGATGTAACGCATGTGGAACTTCTTTGAGCACCAGCCTGGAAGAACTCTCGTCGATCCAATCGAAGAAGCGTTCTTTTCCAGTGAATCAGACGATGAAAACGCACGCCATTTGGTTCGCGAGTCGATTCAGAACTCCCTCGACGCGAGGCTGGGGCACGAGACTGTCAAGGTCCGGTTCACTTTTGGAGAGTTGCGCGACGAATTTGTCAATGAGCTCTTTGAAGGACTGTCAGACCATCTGGGGGCGAAAGGTAGTGGATTACTCGCCCCACCGCCCGTCAACCGAGGGATGCGATTCTTAGCAATTGAGGATTTTGGCACCACCGGGTTGGTGGGTGATCCAGATCAACTCCAAGACTATGACAACGACAGCGAAGATAATTTTTTCTATTTTTGGCGCAACGTTGGTCGTAGCGGCAAACGAGCCGGAACACTCGGTAAGTGGGGATTGGGAAAAACGGTGTTCCCTGCCTCGAGTCGCATCAACACCTTTTTCGGTTTGACACGAAGGCCTGACGACAGTGCCTCTTACCTTCTCGGCAGGTGCGACATTAAGACCCACCAATTGAACGGTTCGCAATACGATCCATACGGCTACTTTGCGCGGTGGGATAACGGCAAGCCGATGGCTATCTCAGAACCGATACGGATAAACCGATTCCAAGAAGCCTTCCATCTGGCACGCGATGACGATGCACGCTATGGCAAGGGCGACATTCCAGGCTTGTCGATCATAATCCCCCACGTTGTCGATGAATTCAACGTTGCAATGCTACGTCAGGAAGTGATCGAAAATTACTTTTGGCCGATTCTGAAGGGCGATTTGGTTATCGAGGTGCAAGAGAATTACCGCACACCGCCTGAGACGACGATGGACGCGGAGTGGATGCGAAAAGAGATCGATTCGCCAGTGTTTCGACAGGAAAATCGCGAACTTGCCGACACCATCAGATTGGCGGTGTGGGCAAACACTGAGCAACGAACACCAGCGCGAGTTAATCAACCAACGCAGAGTACGCCGAAATGGGACGATGAAACCATTTTGAACGAAGCTGATCTCAATGAGCTGATAGACCTGGACCGAGATTCTGAACCATTCAGCATCCGTATTCCCGTGTGGGTCAGACCGGCAACGGGCCCGCCCCTCTCAACATGGTTCACGGTGTACGGTCAACATGTTCCCTACACCACACGCCGGCGGTCTTATCTGGTCCGCCAAGGCATCAGTGTCCGAAGGGCGTGTGCCATCAATCCGCCGCATCGGGTTTTCCTAGTAGTAGTTGAAAACGGTCCGCTCGCGGATTTGATGGGCTTCGCAGAAAACCCTTCGCATACCAATTTCGAGCGTACGGACGCGATAAAGCAAGGCTACCAACGGGGTGCGATGAATACGATCGGTTTTGTCACAAGTTCTCCAAACGCTATCGTCCGAATGCTCGACGCGCAAGACGAAGACTCGGCTGCGTCGTTGTTCAACAACATATTCTGGAAGGTGCCACAACCATCCGCCGAACCGCAGCCACGCCGCCGTAAACGAGTCGTGCAAACAGGTGAAACGGTGAGTCCAACTGTCGTGGTGAAACGACGCGTAACGCCGTTCTTCCTCGAAAAAAGCCGTGATGGTTTTCACGTCCGCGATAACACCGAACGGGAGCGCGAGATCGAAACCATCATCATCAAAGCCGGATTCGAAGGTGGGCGTGGCGATCCGATCAAACGTCACTCCAAATTCGACTTCGACTTCCACGATCTCAAAAGTAGCGGATTGTCGCTGGAGAGATCGGGATGTGATCCTGACATCGTCAGCAGCAACGAAGTCCGCCTCAACGATTTGCAAGATGGGTTTACGTTCAGGATCGTGGGCTTTGACACCAAGCGCGATCTAACAGTAAGGGCTACTCCTAGGATGGCAAAAGGATGAAAAGAACCTTCAACTATACCGAGCGCAGACGAATCGATCGGAAACATGTTCAGATTCGGTTAGTCGATTCCACGCCCGAAGGGACTACCGTCGCTGTAAGCACCGAACTTTCGGAATACCAGTTCCCTATTACTGCCAAAGCGTTCATCGAGGCACGCGGGGAAAGTACTTTCGCGCGTCGCGAACTAGAGAACCCGTTTGACTCTTTCGGGCACGACCAGCTCTTCATTGACGAATTCACACTGACGGATTCCACACCATTCTTTTTTCGCGTGGTCGAAGCAGAAACCTCCGGTCGATTGCTCGGCCTTGCCGAGAATATCCCGCTAGTAAATCTCGCCGATCTAATCACCGAACAGGATGCGTTGCTCCCGGTGAGGTGGGGATCAACGGGACAGGAAGTTTGGCGGTTGGAACGCAACCAGTCCTCCGGCCCAACGCTGTACATCTCGAAGAGTCTTCAGGAGAACTTCGCCCAGTTCGCCAATGATCCGATGTTCGTGGCGTGCGTAGTTCCTCAGGCCTTTCGGCAGATCCTTGAATTCGCACTATTAGGAGACGACGAGCAAGATGTACACGATTCTGAAACGTGGTTCTACGAATGGTACCGATGGATGATGTCGTTGTCAGACCTTAGACCGATCGCGACTAGATTGGACGATGTAACTGAAGACGACGATTTGGAACACTGGATCGATGAAGCGGTTGAAGGTTTCTCCAAGATGAGATCCAACAGATTTGTCAACGCCGTTTCGACGGCATTGAACGCGAGGACTTAAAGATGTGGGCACGATCTTTCAATGAACAGGGAATGCAAGTGTTCCAGACTTTCTTGGATCGCTACCAAGAAGGTGTTATGCGTGTAGAGGACGCGGAAGATATTGCCCGTTCAACTCGCTATTCGGAAATTGTTGAGCCGCGGATAGATATCGACATCCCTAGGACGTGTTTGAAACGCGAACTAGCGGCCCTGGTCTCGACATCCTTCGTCAGCGCCGGATACGATGAACTGCCAACTCGCGCCACGGCAGAAAATCGCGGTCTATGGACGTGGCTGGCTGCGGCATCCTTCCATCTCATCAGGTCCCGGGCGATTCGGAGGGGAAATCCGGCACTACGAGACTATTCTTACTACATCCTCTCCGACAGCGGCCTTCGCTACTACCGTCATCGAGTCGCCGGGCCTACTCGAATCCACTGGCTGTTCCGTGATGCGCCTAGAGAAGCGCGCTTGTTCCTCAACAGCGAAATTGACCAAGTATCAGAGTTCGAAGAACGTCTTGCTGTAACGATGCGCTACATCTCCAACCGCGAACTGATGAAGGCCGCTGACGCGCTCTACTTCGACACCAAAATCTTCCGACCGAAACGTGGCGCCGTCTCCGATGCCAATCGTCGCGGCGTACTACGGCGTTTTATGACCGTCATCGATCAACTGGATAGGACGTATGACCTTCACAGCATGAAGTCCGACCAGATCATCAACCTGTTACCACCTGAATTCGACGGCTGGAAATCAAACACCATACCGTAGTCAGTTTGGGATCACCTCCGGGCAACACCCGAACCGGCAGATATGCCTGTCCGCCCCCTAATTCAAATCCCTGACAGATTTGCTGGCTATGATGAAGAATAGTCCGGCGGCGAACAGAGCGATCGCCATGCCGACGACGGTCTCTTGTACACCGACGTTGTCCACGAGCCAGCCTACCGGGAACGCGGCTAGCGGGATCAGTCCGTAGGTCATCATCGTCAGGCTGGTCATGCGGGCGCGGTATCGCGGATTGGCATGCTCAACCACCAGCGCCTGACCCAGCGCCCATCGGATAGATTCGCCAAATCCGACACCGATGAAGAAGATCATTCCCACCCAGTACCACGGGAAAGACCCGATGATGAACATCGAAACGGCAGAGATGATCGGCGACAAGAGAATCACCCAACCGCGTCGTTGCCCGGCACGCAGGCTCGCAACTCCCATTGACGCCGCGATCCCGCCGAAGCCCGCCATCGTGGCAATCCACCCTACTTCACTCGGCACCGAGCCGTAAAGATCTTTAGCGAAGACTGGCACCAGCATCCTGAACGGCATTGAAAGCATTGCGATGATCACTGACTGGATGAGCAACACTCTAATCAGATTGTTTCGGGCAGCATAGACAATCCCACGCTTGATGTTGAGCAGGGGCGATTCCTTCGTCTTGGTTTGACGCTGGTCGGGATACATCTTCGGCAGGAGAGTCGTGAAACCCATCGCCAAGAACATCATCACCGTCACGACGAAGTAGACGCCCTCGGGCTGGATCATCTCGTAGAGCACTCCACCAACCGCAGGGGCGGCGATACTCATCATCGTCATCGCGGTCGCGTTGAGTGCCATCGCGTTGCCGATCAACGGCTTGGGCACGAGTTGTGACATCGCCGCCGTACGGGCCGGAATTTGCAACGCGAAGACGCAGCCCTGCAACGTCGAAACGATCATCAAATGCCACCACTCGATGACATTTGTCAATATCAGAAATCCGACAGCAACGGCGAACACGGCGTTGGCGAACTGCGAAACCTGAATCAACATCCGGCGTTCCACACGGTCGCCCAAAACCCCGCCGAACAGCGACATGATCAGCAGTCCGGGAGCCCAGCCGATGGAAACCAAAGCCGTCTTCTGCGCGTCGCCCGTCAGGTCGTAGATCAAGATCCCACGCGCCAGCATCAGCATGTTGAACCCGCCCATCGACAGGAACATGCTGATCCACATCATCCGGTAGTCGCGGTGCCCCAACGACTCGAATGTGCGCGACATCCAGCTACGTTTAACTGCAGGCACCTGGGGAGCATCCGCAGTAGAAGGGGTTGCGGGCTCGGCGTTCGAAGGCGTTAGCCTAGTCGTACCGTCGGTGGTATCCGTGGTGGCCAACTGTTTTCGCTTTAGAAATTAGTGCCGAGATAAGTAATGCGGCAGATGAAACCAGTATATTTCAACGCACTTTAGAATCGATGCTTAAAACAATGCAAATCGATCAGTAGCGAGCGTCACTCCCGCAAAGGCGGGAAGCCAGTCGGCCAGGCCGGGTCGCTTCAGGTTTCCCCCGCTCCCGGGGGAAATGTCCGAAGGACAAAGGGGGCACTCAGCACTT
>JAAXHR010000057.1:0-380 GCA_012270805.1 Dehalococcoidia bacterium | reverse complement strand
GTCTACGACGCGCGGCGCGCCATAGCCGCGCACGTTCATCGCACTCCCCTCCGGCGCGTGCCAGGGCTATGCGATTCGCTGGACGCTGACGTATGGGTCAAACACGAGAACTTGCAGATGCTCGGAGCTTTCAAGGTGCGCGGCGGCATCAACCTCGTCTCCCGCACATCCGAAGAAGAACGCAAACGCGGATTCGTGACTGCGAGCACAGGAAACCACGGACAATCTATAGCCTTTGCCGCCCAGCAGTTCGGGGCCAAGTGCACCATCATCGTCCCCGTCGGCGCGAACCCCGTCAAGATGGCGTCGATGCGAAACCTCGGCGCGGCCGTCGTCGAACACGGCCCCACATTCGACGAAGCAAGAGCCTACTCCGAGAC
>JAAXHR010000153.1 GCA_012270805.1 Dehalococcoidia bacterium | reverse complement strand
CCGCCACGACGCGAACGACTATTCGTCCGGATTACCGCATTCGTAGCACTTGCGATATGCGCCGTGGCAGCCTGCACCATCGCCCCAAACCGAACCGACTCGCCATCTACTCCTGAATCCGCAACAGCAACAGCCGCGACCCAATCGGCTCCAACACAACCTCATCTCCGGCACATTGACGAGAAGCGCTTCATGCTGCAGCTCATCAACGATGCGCGCGTCGAAGCCGGTTTGGGAACGTTGGAACTAGGCACGAACGATGCCGCTCAACTGCACGCTGAATCCTCGTTGAAAAACTGCTTCGGTTCGCATTGGGGAATCGACGGCCTCAAGCCATACATGCGCTACAGCCTTGATGGCGGCTATCAAACCAACAGCGAGAACTTCTATGGCACTGACTACTGCGTCACAAACGCAGATGGTATCTCAGGCCTCGATGCGATCGAAGACGAAATTCGCGAACGGATGGCCGGTTGGATGGAAAGCCCCGAACATCGGCTCAACATCCTCGATCCCTGGCACAAAAAGGTGAACATCGGGCTTGCGTGGGACGATTACAACTTCAACGCCGCCCAGCACTTCGAAGGCGATTACGTCAGCTACGACCAGCTGCCATCCATTGCAGACGGCGTCTTGAGCTTTGCAGGAGAGTTCAAGAACGAAGCACAATCCCAAAGCGAAGAAGGCTTCCGCGTCCAAATCCACTTCGATCCAACCCCTCGCCCCCTGACTCGAGGACAGCTGTCACGCACCTATTGCTATGACAGCGGACTTCCGATCGCTGGTCTGAGGCCGCCGCCGAAACCCGGATCGCTCTACACCGATCACGAAACCACGCTACATCTCATCGGCGCACCCTGCACAGACCCGTACGACATCGACCCCGCGATCGCGGCGCCGAAGACACACCAAGAGGCTGTGACGCTCTGGCAACAGGCGGGCGACCTGAGCCGAACATCGGTCGAATGGAAAACGACCTTCTCATGGGTCACTGCCGATGAGTGGACAGTCTCCGAAAACCGTTTCGCAGTGTCGGCAGACATCTCTCAATTGGTAGACAGACATGGCAACGGCGTCTACACCGTGATGCTGTGGCATACGATCAACGGTGAAGACGCGCCGATATCGCAATACTCCATCTTCATATCGCCGCGAGCAACGACAGGGCTGACGCAGTCCGAGCTCGATGCCCTCCGCGAATACGCCCTCACCCTCATCAACCAAGCCCGAACCACGGCCGGCTCAAATCTCGTAGCTCTCGACACCAACACTGCCGCCCAATCCCACGCCGAAGCCATGACGGCAAAATGCACCCGCGGCCATTGGGGACCCGACGGCACGAAGCCATACATGCGCTACACCCTCGCCGGCGGAGAACAATACTCGTCGGAAAACGTCTTCGCCATCGACTTCTGCCCGGACAACCTAGACAACTACGCGCTCGAAACCCCCACCGAGCAGATCGACTTCGCGATGGACCGCTTTCTCAACAGCCCGGGGCATCGCCAAACCATCCTCAATCCGCATCACCGCAAAGTCGGCATCGGCCTCACATACCGACCTCCCACCATCTGGTTCGTCCAACTCTTCGTCGGCGACTACATCCAATACGAGACAAAGCCGACGATCGTCTCCGGGGTGCTGACTCTCAGCGGTCGAGTCAAGAACGGCGCGAAAGTCTCGAACACATCGTCAACCGTCACCATCTACTACGATCGACCACCGGAACCCTTGACCCGAGGCCAACTGTCCCGGAC
>JAAXHR010000334.1 GCA_012270805.1 Dehalococcoidia bacterium | reverse complement strand
ATGACGCTGACGGAGTACGTGAACGGTTTAGCCTAATAAGTACTGTTTGATCATGTAACCGACCTAGGCTATTGTGATGCCATTTTCTGTGTATCATCACCCCATGTACGCTCAAACATCCTTTGTAAGCGGCTCGTTTTCCGAGCATTCCTTCAACGATGCCTTGGCAGCTGCGTTGAAGGATCGTCGTCACTACTGGCGGGCCACCGACGATGCGGTGACGAGCGAGCGCACCGACGTTTTGCTAGCTAAGAGTTCGTTGCGTCCCGATATTTTGGTACGGTCACGGCACGGCAACCCGATTATCATCGAAGTCGAAATCAATTCAGATCCTGATCCTGATGCGCGCCGACGAGTTGGCCAGCGTACCACGTTCGGAAAACAGATTTATTCGGCGATTGCGCTACGTGCTCCTGAGTTGGTTCGCGGATGGGCAACTCCCGCAGAAGCGGCTCATATGCTAAACCGTTCGCGGCGCGGTCAAGACCCCGGATTCAGTCTCGAATTTGCCGTGTATCAACAAGGAGAGGGCGAAGAGATCGAACGCTGGCCGCGCCGGGATTTCATCGCCGGAAACGTTGATGACCTCGCGGATGTTTGCGAAACTGCTGCGACGCCCCATCACATGATCGAGACATTTGCGGAGGACGTAGCCAAGCGAATCATTGGGCACGCCGACGCTCTTCGCGACGAAATTACCCATGATGTAGCCGTTGAAATAGCGACCGCTATCGGGCAAGGCAAAGTAACTCAGGGCCTTCGTCTTGCATGTTGCATATGGATGTCTACGTTGCGACTGCATGACATGCTGGCATCAACCGATGAGATGAAGGTGCGCGGGCTTAAGTCGATAGCTCAGCTCCGCAACGACAGCATTGGTAATGTTTTGACGCTTTCCCATGTCAGAGATGCATGGGGAATCATCCTTGACTACAACTATCGCTCGATTTTCGGACCGGCGTTGAGAGCACTCGTCGACACACTTCCGCCTGGGGCTGGGGCAGACACGTTGGATAACCTCTCCCGCCTCGCGGAGCAGGTTACCGCGCAAGGACTCGGCGACCATGTCGATTTTGCCGGCGAACTGTTTCCGAAACTGCTCGAAGACCGCAAGGAGACGGCGGCAAACTACACATTGCCGACGACCGCCTCGATGCTTGCGCGTATCGCGGTTGATCGTATCCCGATTACGGATTGGTCGAATGATGAAGAGGTTTCGAACATCAAGATCGCCGACTTCGCGTGCGGCACTGGCACGTTGCTACGCGCGGCTTATCAGCGCATTCGCAAGAACTACGAGGCCGCTGGCGGAAGTAACGTTGCTGGTTTGCATAGAAGGATGATGGAAGGCGGTATTACCGGGACTGACATCAACCCACTCGCCGCTCATATGACCGCGGCGGGTCTATCTACGATTGAGATCGAGCAGAGCTACAGGGACACCAACATCGGCGCGTTACCGGTACGTGGCGGGAGAACCGGTGCGCTTGAGTTCTTGGAAACGTAACAAGCGACCGACATGCTAACTGAGACTGTGGAGCAATCGGCGAGAGAAGATATCGGCAGCATCATTGCAGCACCGAATAATGTCTACTCGCTCGTGATTCAAAATCCGCCGTACACGCGACCGCGTGGTGGGCGGAAAATGTTCGATATCGCTGGCATTACTGAAATAGAACGCAATCGAAGCACCACGCGGCTCACCGGTATTCGGTCACGTATGCGTAAAAATGGAGACAAAATAGTCGAAGGTCAAGCAGGAATGGGAGCGGACTTTTCGGCATTGGCGAATATGAAGAACAAGCAGGAAGGCGTATTCGCAACGGTTCTACCACTTACAGCCGCGCATGCCGAGAGCTGGTCTGGGTTCCGAGAGCACTTCGCCTCTGAATACGAATCTTTGACGGCGATTACTTTCGTTACAAATCAGAGCTCAATGATGTCTTCAGACACCAGTATTAACGAAATACTCCTTATTTATAGTAATAAACAACGAATATCGTCATATATGGGGGGGGTATAGCGTGCTATGCATCAATCTGTCGCGTCGTCCGGTATCGATCGCCGATTCACAACTCATCGCTTCGGAGATTCAGAAGGTACAAAAGTCTTCTAAATACGACGGAACGTTGAGGTTGGCTGGCGAAGAGTTGGGCACATGGATACGGCAACCCGTTCCGACGTTGTCTTATCCATGGTTCGATTTGGGGATGAAGAATCGTTTCTTGGCGATGTCAGCAGCTCGCATCTTGGATGGAGAAATCCGATACGAAACTGCACGTTCAGCCTTCAATTCAAAACTTCCGATGGTTTTGCTGGGCAGTATCTTCGCGGTGGGACCGACACACCACTTGATTGGACATATTTCCGGCAAAGAACCGATTGGGGTTTTTGAGTTCCGAGATTCGGTAGTGGGAGACGTGCCGTTACATCCCTCACTGTGGTCCGTAGATCGAGAAAAACAGAAATCGTTGCTCTTAGGACATTCGCACGACGGATTCGTAAAGTCGAACAATAGATCGACGATTCAAGAAATTATCGAAAAACGAAGCGACCTCTTCATCTCCAGGGTTTTGGGGATGGGGTCGCAGGCTTTGGCTGCAGCAATGACTGCCGAACCAATGCTCGGGGGACGCGCTTGGACTTCTATATCACATCCGGATAAACAAGTGAAAATCGCCGCCGCATTATGGTTTAACAGCACTTTGGGCATGCTCGTACGTCTGGGTTACGCACAAACAACACAGCCGGGACGTACGACGTTAGGTGTAAAGGCAATGCCGGGGCTTCCCATCCCCAACTTCGCCGAAGATTCCGACGCGGGCGAGTGGGCGCGATTAGTAGCGGATGAGCATTTCGACCGACTTGCTGAGCTAGAACTTCAACCAGCAGCATACGCGTGGCGTGATGAGAACCGCCATGAAATCGATTGGGTAGTGCTAGAAATGCTGGGCATAGACGCTCCAGATGTCCGACGGGCCGTAAAACAGATTCGCGACTTGTGGTGCCGCGAACCGTCGGTACACGGCGGGAATCGTCAAATCATGCGAGCTCTGGGCATCGAAGTGTGATGGATGACCGCGAGCTTTAACGAAGTCTTACTTCGCGCGCTTCGCAGTTACTCCG
>JAAXHR010000236.1 GCA_012270805.1 Dehalococcoidia bacterium | reverse complement strand
TCGGTCAGAAACGCCTGCTGATCTTCATACCGATGCTCGGGACGATAGTCTAAGTCGCCCGTTTCCAACCTCCCTGCACGATTAACGCCGTAGGAATAACCGGCGCACGTGTTGTAGACGCGTATTGACGGGCGACTTAGGCCGCCCAAAGCTTCGTACAGCGGCACGCCTGCGCGTTGGGCATAGAGATCCCACAGTGCCATATCAATCGCGGACAACCCGCTCATATCCGCTGCCCGAGCCTTGACCTTGCCGCCGAATCCATTCAGCTTGTTCCAATGCCAGTCGAGGTGGGTCGCGTCTTTTCCAAGCAGATATCCGGCGCCGTCTTCGTGCACCCAAGCTTCAACAGTTTCAGGACCGAACGCAGTTTCGCCCAGTCCGACTCTGCCATCATCGGTATAGACGCGCACCCAGCTGATGTGTGCAGCTGCGGGATTTCGCAACGTCTCAATGCGGGTTACGATCGGCGGTTTCTTCGGCATTGCGGCGGGTTGATACTAGTCACGAGGCAACATTCAATTTACCACGATTCATTCGCTTTCAGATTCATGCGCGAGGGGCAGGAATTCCCTCCCCCTTGATGTTCAAGGGAGAATTGGAGAGGGTTTAGAATGCGCGTCGGCGTGGACCCCCTGCGGGTCGCTGCGCTCCCCGCGTCCCCCTTTTGCTGCGCAAAAAAGGGGACAATGTTGCCTACCGCGCAGGGGATACCGCGTAGACCAGACGCTAAACCCGAAAAAGGAACATTACCGTTGATTAGACAATAGGTTGACGGAAAGATACGACTCCGCCATGACCTTCGTTCAAATCGCCACGCTCTCGTTCATGCAGGGTTTCACCGAGCTGCTACCGATAAGCAGCAGTGGTTACATGATCATCGCGGCGTGGGTTCTAGGTTGGGATCCACCCTCAGCGGCATTCGATGCCACCGTCCACCTGGGCTCGTTGCTTGCTCTGGTGCTGTTTTTCAGGCGCGACTGGATGCTGATACTGCGAACCCTCAGACGAAGTCGAACCATCCCGCTGGGCGGCGATGACGACTTGATGTCGATGCAGACGCTCGAGCGGCACCGGCGCATCGGGGATATGCGTCGAAGGTTATCGATAAGAATGTCGATGCCGTCGATAAACCTCCTCAAAGCCGTCGGTTTGGGTTCGTTGCCGGCGATCGCCATCGGAGCGGCGCTTTACCCGTTGCTAACTTCGGAGACGATGCGCGCACCTGGAGTCGCGGCCGGCATGTTCATCGTGACAGGCGGTGCGTTGCTGCTCGGACATCACTTCACTAACCTCCGATTGACTGGCAAAGACCGACGCACCCGATCCAAAGTGATCGAATACACCGACGCGTTGATCGTCGGTTTCGCTCAGGCCGCAGCATTGATACCCGGCATATCGAGATCGGCAGTAACGATCACGGCGGCATTGACGCGCGGCATGCCATTAGTGGTGGCAGTGCGCTTCTCATACCTGTTGTCGGTGCCCGTCATCGCCATCGCGTCGATCGTCTCATTCGTTCAAATACTCGCATCGCCGTCCGAATCGCTACCAGATTTAGACGAACTCGGCATCGGCTTCGCCATCTCATTCGTAGCCTCCTACATCGCCATCAACCTCTTCATGTGGCTGGTGCGCCGGATGGGAACGCTGACATTGTGGCCGTTCGCCGTGTTTACCGCAGCAACCGGGGCAATTGTGCTGGCGGTGGTGTATGGGGGATAAGAGTAGGCACACCTAACAAGCAAGACGTGTTTTAGTTAAGATGTTGGAGCGCAATGAACCGCAAATTTGGGATTCGAACGTTCCAATTTAGTTAGAAAAAGAGCGTCATGGTTACGAAACGATTGATTTGTTTAGCCAAATCTTGGCGGCCGGGAGGCTTGTGTATCGCCGGACGCGAAATCGGATATGGCCGCGTTGGCGAATGGTTTCGGCCGGTGGATGTGAGTAACTACGAGGCAATCCGACCAGAAGACGTGGTTTATGGCAGCGGGGAAGAGCTCAACCTGCTAGATATCTTCGAGGTGGATCTGGTCAAGCCAGTTCCTGCCTATCACCAGCAAGAGAATTGGGTTTTCGATCGAGAGTGTAAACTAAGCTACCTGGGCAAGTACAACCGAAACACGCTGAACGCGCAGTGTGATGGTGGAGGATCCTTGTGGCAGAACGGCTCGAATTCTAGTGCTGGCCTAAACAACCGCGTTCCGGTGGTGGATACCTTCGGTGTTCAAGATTCACTCCGCATGATTCACGTCGACAGACTCAAGCTGACGGTGTACACCGACCAGCATCGGGATCAGAAACGGCTTACGGGTTCGTTCGAATACAGAAATGTGCCGTATACATTGCAAGTGAAAGATGTCGAATACGAAAACAGACTCGATGAAAAAGAGATCGGGGACTACCAGATTAGGGATCGATACCTCTGTATCAGCCTCGCGGGCGAGTTCCAAAACTACTGCTACAAACTAATCGCTGGGATCATGTGAAGTCGAATTCTCCCATCATGTCAAACGAGCAAGACAACAGCATCTTTACAATCGGGCACTCCAACCACGATGGCGAAACCTTCGTAACGTTGCTTGCTAAGTACGATATCACCGCTGTTGTTGACGTCCGTTCGGTGCCTTACAGCCGATATTCTCCTCAGTTCAACCGACATCAACTCAAGCATCGTTTGAATGCGAGGGGTATCGATTATCACTTCATGGGTAGATGGCTTGGAGGCCGTTCGGATGACCCCAGCGATTACGACGTGGACGGGCAGGTGCAGTACGACCTGTTAGCCAAATCAAAGCATTTTCAAGAGGGTTTACAAAGCGTTGTTCGTGGCACACTTGAAAAACGCTTAGTGTTAATGTGCAGTGAGGGGCGACCAGAGGATTGTCATCGGAGCCTTTTGCTGGCGGAAGCATTGCGGAATCAGTGCAACGTCCAAGATGTGGTGCATATCTTGGCTGACGGAACAACACAGAGTCATGAAGAGTTGCGCAACTCGATCTCTAAACGCGAACAATACCTTCGCCAACCTGACATGTTCCTTTCCGACGAAGAACAGATATCCGATGCCATAAACGAACGAATCGGGCGCGTCGCGTTCAAAGATAAGGGTTTCGCCTACGCTCAAAGTGTCTTTGAAGGCGACAGCGATGATTGGACATCAGGAGCGTTGCATTGAGAATTTACACGATTGGATTCACCAAGAAGACCGCGGAACACTTCTTCGAGACGCTGAGCGCATCCGGCACCAAGCGAGTCATTGATGTTCGTTTGAGACCTAACACCCAACTCGCGGGCTTCGCGATAGGAAGAGACCAAGTCTATTTGTTGAGGAAGATATGCGAGATCGACTACATTCACTTGCCGTACCTTGCGCCGGAACCGGAGATGTTCGACGAATATCGCAAGAGCAAGGAACCTGACGCATGGGCGACGTACGAAACCCGCTTTTTGGAATTGATGGCGCAACGGCGCATAGAAGAGAATGTCTCCAAAGAGGTTGTTGAGGACGGTTGCTTGCTGTGTAGTGAGGACAAGGCGCACCATTGCCATCGACGCCTCGTGGCGGAATACCTTCGAGACCGTTGGGGCGGAGCAGAAATTACGCATCTAGAGTGAATTGATAAACGCGTAACTCGGGGATGCCATCGCGACCTGTCCAAAGGTTGGGTCTAGCCGGGGCATACCAAGCCGTCCCCGTGAGCGATCTTCTATCTTCGGTATTCCAATCAGTCACCTACCCTCAGATAAAACTGCCATCGGCAACACTTCGCAGGTTAGGCCCGAGGGATTGCATGCGCTGTGGCAGACGGTCAGTGGCAACTCCGGAAGCGTCAGAAGAGGGTGTTGAGGGCTTCGTGGGGATGGACGGCGCGGATCGGGGAATGTTGGTAGTCTCTGATGTTCCTCGTGACGATTTGGTTGGCACCGCAGGCGTGCGCGGCGGCTACTTGCATCGCGTCCTCGAAATCTTCCATCGGAAGTTCTGCGGCGTAGCGAATGGACTCGGTATCCGTCGTTGCTACTGTCACAAAGTTCGTCAATTCCACGATAAAGTCGCGGGTACTTACCCCTCCACGCGCTGGAGCCACGATGTAGTAGAGGTTTGCAATGGAATGCCAGGCGATATATGCCCTTTGTGTGCCGTGCTCAATCTGGTCTAAGAGTTCCGAAGCCGGACCTGAATGTGGATGTCGGTCAAGTGCAACGTCAATGAGTACATCAGTGTCGATGAAGATCATCGGAGATACTTGTTAGTGAGCGCGTCATAACGCGGATCGTTTTCACGCTCTGCCGCACGAAACTTGCCACGCCATCGCGACGCGAAAGACGGACGATGCTCCCCCGCAACTTCCCTGAGAGACTGCTCGATGATCGACGAAAGCGACACGCCGCGGGAGCGAGCGTAACACTTGGCTATCGGGATTAGTTCTGCGTCCACTGTGATGGTGAGTTTCTGCTTCATTGTGAATCGCGCTTACTCTATCCATTGATACGTATCTATATATCAGTATACGTATCCTTGATGTGGCGTTCAAGGCGCGTGAATTCCTACTCGGACCGATGGGGGATCGCTCTTCGCGGTAATAGCTAGCCGAGTATGCGTGGCAATCAGGGCGTTGCGGTTCAGCGCCCCTCCGGCAAAACCGCCATCGGCAGCACTTCACGGGATGCCTCGAGTTTGGGTTCTAACGACTGCATACGGTCGCGGCGTTGGAGGGAACTGGCGACTTCGGGGTTTTGTCCGGCGGAGGGCCAGTTGCCTCGTAGGACGGCGGCTACTTGCTGGGACGCCCGTTGTCGGGCGAGCCATGCAGACCGCGTCGATTGACCAGCCGAATGCGGGGCAACAATAACGTTGTCCATCTTCAAAAGCGGGTTGTCGGGGTCTACCGGCTCTTGCTCAAACACATCGAGACC